>CAVKXR010000034.1:0-16237 GCA_963660275.1 Oscillospiraceae bacterium | reverse complement strand
CGTTTAGAGGGTTTGCTTATGCTTTTAGCCTACACATCAAATTTTATACCTATACCTATAGGGAATTCGCGATGAAAAACGCTTATTATGTCCGCTGTATCAAAAACTAACCTCACTCCAAAAACAGTTGCAGCACCCGGTTCGGGAAAAGCTTCTTCAATTCCGCATCGAGGCGCTTTTTCGTCTCCCGGTAGCGGAAAATGTCAAAGGTCGAATCTTCTTTCGGGGCGATGGTCACATCGATTTCATAGCTCGAACCCACGTGAAAGAGCAATACACGGACAAGCTTAAAAGACGGATCAAGGTTCGCCTGCACGACTTTTTCCGTCCGGTTTCTGAGCGGTGCGTTCTGCGTCGTGCGACCGATCAGCGAAAAGAAGGAATGCGAAACGACCCGGATGGGCGACGGCAAGAGAAAGAGCGAAATGACAATGACGATCATCGAATCGCCGATGTAGTTGAGAAACGAAAACGTTGAATCCTGGGGGACTATCGCCATGAGAATCAGCGCGATTCCCGTTCCGATGGTTACGAACGTGTCCATGTAGGCGGCGACCGTTTCGGATTTGAGGATGGGGCTTTCGCCGTCCGTCTTTTTGAGCTGCGCGCGGTAGTAGAGCCAGACGCCTCCGCAGGCAAAGACCATGCCGACCGTGTAGATGAACAGCGGAACGATTTTCAGCGGCTCCGCATTCCCGCTTCCCTTTCGGACAAATTCCGCGATGTTTCCTGCGCCTTCAAAAATCGCATAGACGGTAATCGCGATAAGCAAAATCCCTTGCAGCATCGCATAGACGTTTTCTACGCTGTAGATGCCGAACGGGTACTCTTCGCTTGTCGTGTCCCGCTTCCGGGTAATTCGGAGTGCAACGATAAAGCTCACCGCAGAAATGGCGCAAAGGCTTCCGTCGAGCGCAAGCGCATAGGAGCTCGCAAAGTAGTAGCCGACCCAGCCGCAGATTCCCATCAGGATGTTGATCCAGATGCCGACCCGGAGCGTCTGCAATTCGATTTTCTTGTAATCGGAGACCTGCGCCTTTTGCAGCACGAGCCTCGGAAAACGCCGACCTGTCTTGTTTTGCGCCATGCGAGGAATATAGGAATTTCGGTGGATTGGGGAATAGTGGTTAGTTGATAGTTGAGAGTAGAGAAGTCAGAAAACAGGAGACAGGAATCAGTGATAAAAGGGGAAGAGGGACAAGGTGAAAGGGACGAGAAGCTGTCTAGCGACCTTTTTCCTTTTGCCGAAAGGCTTTTAACGCTTGCCCGTCTAGGCTTTTATCGCGAAGCGACCCTTTTTCCGCTTGGCTGCGGAGATGCGCCAGTCTGCTGACAGGCAGGCCTACCCGGCGAGGGGCAAGGTAGGGGGACCTTTCCGAGTTGCGAAAGGCCAAGGTCCCCCTGCCTTGCAACCACCCCCTAGGCCACGCTTTTGTTATGTATGGATTCGGCAAGCTCGCTAACCTGTCATTGCCGTTCCTTGCAATGTGTCATTATCGGGCTCGACCCGATAATCTCGTACGGAGATTCCCCGGTCTGTGTCCGCCGCGGCGGACAAGCCGGGGAATGACATTATTGTACGCAAGGGAATGACTTCATTCTGCGTCCCGCTTACCGCTTCCCAATAAGCTTCGACGTCCGCGGCCCTAAGCTCTGGATAATCCCCTGCGGACCTCAACCTAGCTCCTGCGTCTCTTTTCCGTCAAGAAGAAAACCGCCCCGACAAGGCTCACCAAAAGGCTCACCAAATACGCCAAAAGCTGCACCACCACGGACGCAAGCCCCGAAACGCCTATTCGTTCAAAGAGGGACTGCGCCAAAAGTTCCCGCGGACCAAAACCTCCGATAGAAATCGGAAGTGCGCTCACCACGGCAACCATCGGAATGAAGAAAAAATACCACGAAACGTCGATGTCAAGCCCAATCGCCAGTCCGCAAAAATAGTGCACGACAACGCGCAAGCTCTGCGTCACCGCGGACAGAACCGTGATATTCAGCCAGAGCCTCGGATTCCGGTAATTCTGGAATCTCTGCTGGAAATGCAGAACGCGTACCTGCGCAGAAATCGGCAGAACCTTCCCCGTAAACCGGGCAAAAAGTCGCCCCAGCCTTTTGCTGAAAAGCCCCGCAAGAAGCGCGCAAAATCCAAGGAACACCCAAAACGAAGGCAACAGGAAAAGCCGCTCAGCCGGATCGTAAACAAAAAACAGAAGACCGACAAGAAGAGCGAGAACGTTCAGGAAAAACAAGCCGAAAAGTCTGTCAAAAAAAGTCGCCGTCAATCCGCCACCGACCGTCTTCTGGTCGCCCTGCATCCGAATGTCATAGACTTTCTTCACATCCCCGCCGACATTGCCCGGCATGAAGTTGTTGAAAAAAAGCCCGACAAAATAAAGCTTCACCAAGTGACCGTAACCCATCCGGACATTTTGCCTGTCAAGCAGAAGTTTCCATTGCAGGCAGCCGATGAAATTAGACAGCAAAAGGCAGGAAAGCGCCAAAAGGAGCGGAGGAATCGAGCGGGCCGAAAAAAGGTCCCAGATATCTCCGGTATCCCAGCCAGGCGCGCTGACGATTTTCCGATAGACAAAATAGCACGGAACGAACGTCACGCACAGCTTGACGCAAAACACAAGAAAGGACTTCAATCCCGATTTCATTTTCCGGGTTTCTTCGCCAGGATTCCGATAGAAAGCTGCGTGTACCGTGAAGCGGGAATCCGATCAAACGCATCCAAGAGGGCATCTTTCCCTTTCTGGTAAGCGGTCCCTTCTAGCGGATACTTGGGAAGTTCGATATGCGCCTTGAAGCACAGCTCGCGAAGCATCCGGTAGAAAAGGTTCGGGCGCATCCAGTCGCCGTATTCATATTCAATTTCAAAACCCGCCGACTTCAAAAGCTTCCGAAGTTCGCCGATAGTGAACTGCGTTTCCCAGCCGGCAAACCATTTTCCCATCGCAATGAGAACATGTTTGATAACCGTATAGGGATGCACGGTCTGCGGCACATCGCAAAGGACATGCCCGCCGGGTTTTACAATCCGAAAGTTTTCCGCAATTAGAGGCTTCGGGTTTCTGAAATGTTCGGCAAGTCCCTGGTGAAAAACCAGATCAAAAGTTCCGGTCGGAAAAGGCGCCTTAAAGGCATCGCCACGGACGCAGTGCAAATTTTCTTCCAGATTTTCCCGAATGCGGAGAGCTTCCACCGTTTTCAGGCTTTCCGCCGAGAAGTCGAGAACATAGACGTCCGCACCGTGCTTTGCCAGGTCTGCGCTGTCTCGTCCCGAACCAGGCCCCACCTCCAGAATTTTCATTCCCTTCACATTCGGAAAGTGCTTGTAGATGGTCTTGAGAATCGTCGGGGATGCCGGATAGACCTTGGAAAGGTCCTTTTTGCGGGCCCAAAAACGATCCCATACGGATTGGTCTGGTTCTCTGATAGGCATAATAAAAATATAGGTTAAAAAGGAGAGGCGGACAGGGACCGGTTGCAGCCGATTTCGATTTTCTCATAAGTCATCTAACAATGACACAAAATCTTAAAAAGTCACAGAACAAAGACATCCTTGTCCAAAGTTTTCATAGAATCGTTTTTCACCATCCTTTTTTCGTCTAAAAAGGCAAAATTTTACAACAATTTTAAAATTTTACACTTTTGGCACGCCCTTTGCTCTAAAAAAAGCGATATTTATAGGAAAAAGGATTGTAAATGCACATTGATTCGACCGACGTAACGCTCAAACGTTATTTGGATGACATCCGCAAGACGGCTCCGCTTACCCGAGAAGAAGAACAGATTCTGTTCCAGAAAGCCAAAGAAGGCGATAAAATCGCCCGGCAGAAGCTGATTTCCGCCAATATGCGTTTCGTGTTGAAAGTCGCCATCCAATACCGCGGTTGCCCGATTCCCCTGCCGGATCTCGTGAGCGAAGGCGCCATGGGACTTGTCCGCGCCATCGAAAGCTTTGAACATACGCGCGGTCTCAAGTTCATCAGCTACGGCGTATGGTGGATCAAGGCGTATATCACCCGGGCAATCAACGAACAGGGAAACTTGATTCGCTTGCCAGCAAACCAGCACCTCCGCGTCCGCAAGGCTCTGCACGAGCAGTCCCGCGGCAAGGAAATCAGCGAAGATATCCGCGAACTTATCCAAATCGGCCAACGGGGAGTTTCGTTCGACAGCCCGCTCAAAGCGGATTCCAAGGCGACTTACGCCGAAGTTCTCGCCGACGGCAGCGCGATAAACCCGGAATCCGACTCCGAAATCCAGAGCGTGGAGAACCTTTCCAAGGAACTGATGGAACAGCTCCCGGAACGCGAAGCAAAAGTCATCGAGGGCATTTTCGGCATCAACCTGGAAGCTCCCCAGACGCTTCGCGAAGTCGGCGAATCGATGAACATTTCCCATGAACGCGTCCGCCAGTTGCGCGACCAGGCGCTCCGCCGTATCCGCAAATACAACAGCCGCGAATTCCTGCAAGAAAAGAAGGACGCCTTCCTCGCTGCCATCAACAAGTAAACGATTTGCCGTTTTTCAAAGTTAAAGTCCCGAAAACGCTCGGGACTTTTCTTTTGAAAGGAAATTTCGCCTAGCTTCTTTTAGCTTAACTCCGCAACGGCTTCGATTTCGACCAGAGCATTTTTAGGGAGATCGGAAACTTCGACACAGCTCCGCGCGGGCTTCCCGACAAAATGCCTTTCGTAAACCGAATTGAAAACTTCAAAATCCGAAAGATGCCGCAGAAAGCATGTCGTCTTCACGACCTTTGAAATATCAGAACCCGCAGCCCTTAAGACCGCTTCGATGTTTTTGCACACCTGTTCCGCCTGGACTTCGATGGTATCTCCTACAAGCGTTTCCGTTCCGGGATTTATCGGAATCTGCCCGGAAAGGTAAACGAAACCGCCGGAAATCACCGCCTGGGAATACGGGCCGATCGCAGCCGGAGCCTCTTGCGTGTAAATCTTTTTCATCGGAAAACCCTTCGCCTTGAAAATTTACGCACCGAGTTTTGCGCGGATCCAGTTATTCGCATTCGCAATCGCTGCCGAAATTTTTTCCGGTTCGCGGGTTCCGGCCTGGGCTCTATCCGGACGTCCGCCACCCTTGCCACCACAAGCCTTCGCCAAGTCGCGGACCAAATCGCCCGCCTTGATGCCTTTCGCCTGGGCGTTTTTTCCGACCATGACGGCGATGCTACCGTTGGCGCTTCCCTTGTTCGCTATCACGGCGACAGATTCGGTATCGAGCTTATTTTGCACACCGTCGAGCAAGTTCTTGAAGCGGTCTTCGGGCATGGACATTTCGCGAACATAGAGATTTACGCCCATCACATTGATAGCGCCTTGCAAAAGTTCTCCCGCAGCAAGCGTTGCGAGTTCGAGCTGCACGGACTGGAGGCTCTTTTCCAAGTTCTGCGTCTTGGCAAAAGTCTGCTGGATTCGATCGAGGACATCGGCATCCTTGCAACGGAGCTGTTCGCGAAGAGCCGTCAGAATCTGCGTTCCGGCCCGGAGAAGAGCTAACGCTCCGCGACCCGTCACCGCTTCGATACGGCGCACACCCGAAGAAACGCTTGCTTCGGAAATGATTTTCACCATGCCGATGTTTCCCGTGTTCTGCACGTGCAAGCCGCCGCAAAGTTCCTTTGAAAACTCCTCGCCGAGATTTCCCATCTTGACCACGCGAACCTTGTCGCCATACTTTTCCCCGAAAAGCGCCATCGCTCCGCTGGATTTTGCTTCATCGACATCCATCACGTCCGTAGCGACCGGCAGACATTCCATCACCTTGGCGTTCACCAGGTCTTCGACCTGCTGGATTTCATCCGAAGTCATCGCGTTAAAATGGCTGAAATCGAAGCGCAACAGTTCGTTCGAAACGAAACTTCCCTGCTGCTGCACGTGGCTGCCGAGAACCTGCCGGAGAGCTGCCTGGATCAAATGCGTTGCGGAATGGTTCTTGCGGATGTCGGCCCGGCGAACGTCATCGACTGTCGCCAAAAATTCCGAAGCCATCGTTTCCCTGTTCGCTTCGCCCTTCGTCACCTTGCCGCGGTGTACCGTCGTATCGTTTACGCGGACCGTGTCAAAAATCGAAATTTCTAGACCGTCAGCGACAAGCGTTCCCTTGTCTCCGATCTGTCCGCCCATTTCCGCATAGAACGGCGTCGTGTCGAGAACAATCGAGAGAACGCCCTTATCCTCCCGGTAGCGCAGAACCTTTACCGTCGCTGCATTCACATCGTAACCGACAAATTTCGTCGAACCAACCGCATATTCCGTCCAGCCTTCGGAACCCATCGTGTTGATGCTTTGCTTCATGTTTGCGCGGGCGCGGGCTTTCTGCTCTTCCATGCATTTTTCATAGCCTTTTTCGTCGATGGAGAGGCCTTTCTCCTCGGCGAGAATTCCCGTGAGATCCGGCGGAAATCCATACGTGTCGTAGAGCAGGAACACCTTGTCGCCCGGAATTCTATCGCCGGCCTTGAGGTCTGCGGAAATCGAGGCAAAGCGTTCCAGCCCGGCGTCGAGCGTGCGGATGAAACTCTCTTCCTCGCTGCGGATGACGGACGCGACGAAATCTTTCCGTTCGCGGATTTCGGGGAAAGCGTCGCCCATCGTATCGGCGAGAACCTGCACCAGGTTGCAGATGAAAGGCTTTTTCTGTCCGAGAAGACGGGCAAAACGGCTCGCGCGGCGGAGAATGCGACGTAACACATAGCCGCGGCCTTCGTTCGACGGAAGCGCCCCGTCCGCAATCGCAAAGGAGAGCGCCCGGAGATGGTCCGCAATGACGCGGTGCGGCGTTCCGTCCTTTCCTTCGCTGTAAGGCACGCCGGAAAGCTCCGCGATTTTCCGAATGATCGGGCTGAACACGTCCGTATCGTAGTTGCTGGTCTTTCCCTGCAAAATGGCGCAGATCCGTTCGAAGCCCATGCCGGTATCGACATTCTTCGCCTTGAGAGGAACGAGGGAGCCGTCAGAGAGGCGTTCATATTGCATGAACACGTTGTTCCAGATTTCGATGTAGCGGTCGTTTTCACCGTTTACGCCGAGAATCGGGTCCTTGAACGTTTCGGCCTGAGTCGAGAGGTCGCCGCGGTCATAATGGATTTCGGAACAGGGACCACAAGGTCCGGTATCGCCCATTTCCCAGAAATTCGAGTGGGCGTCAAATCGCATGATGCGGTCATCGGGAAGCCCCGACACATCTTTCCAGATTTGCCAAGCCTCGTCATCGTCCTGGTAAACCGTCGCAAACAGGCGTTCTTTCGGAAGTTTCCAAACTTCGGTCAAAAGTTCCCACGCCCAGGAAATCGCTTCGCGCTTGTAGTAATCCCCGAACGACCAGTTTCCGAGCATTTCAAAAAAAGTGTGGTGGTAATTGTCCCGACCGACGACGTCCAAATCATTGTGCTTGCCCGAAACGCGGATGCACTTTTGGCTATTGCAGACGCGCTTCCAGCCCTTCGGATTGTCACCGAGAAAAATCGCCTTGAACTGGTTCATGCCGGCATTTGTAAACATGAGAGTCGGATCGTCATGCGGGACCACGGGCGAAGAGCGGACAAACAAATGTCCCTTGGATTCAAAGAACTTGATAAAGGATTCGCGAACTTGCGCAGAAGTCATTGTTTCGGACATAATGATACCTTTGTTTTTCCAACTGGAAAGATAGAAAGAATTGGTTTGGCGTGTCAGAGGTTAATGCTAAGAACTGCGGACATTTAAATTTTCGGGACGAGTTTAGCGGAACACGGGACGAGGGACAAAGTCAGAGCTTAGAACGCTTGACGTCTAGGGATTGGGGATTAGGGAACAGGGAATAGTCCGCGGACGTCTAAGCTTATTGGTAAACGAACGTCCGATGTCATTCCCGTGCTTGTCCGCCGCGGCGGACGCAGACACGGGGAATCCCATTGTGTATGGGGATTATCGGGTCAAGCCCGATAATGACAGATTGAGAAACGTTACGGGTGGATGTCGCCAAAAGGAAAAAAGTCCGCTTTGACGCCCCTCATTCCTCTAACCGTATTCCGTGTCCCATTTCAACTGCAATTCCCTAATTCCTGTCTCCTGATTTCTATCAACTCACAACTATCAACTAAACTCTGACTCCCCTCTGCCCGCTTGGCGCATTCCTTGTCCCGTTCTACATCCTAACGCACCACAATCCGCCTGAGCATTAGAACGCGTCCTCCTTCCGAAAGCCGCACGACAAGCATTTTGCCAGAATAATCTTTCATGTCAAAAGCTATCATGGACCCATCAAACCGACGACGGAGTATTTCCTTTCCCGAAAGATCGTAGAGACGGATAATTTTTTCCCCGGTAAAATTCGATCTTACCATAAGCGTCGTCCCGTAAAGTTCCATCGAATTTTTCACCGATTGCGTCAAGGCGATAGCCGTCCCTTCCGAACTTGAAGAAAAACTTTCCATCGAGCTTGAGCTGCTCATTTCCGAAGAAGAACTTGCGACCGAACTTGAGCTGCCTACATTCGAAGAAGAGCTGCTCGCGATGCAGTTACCGACAGGGATATCGCTCCCTGAAGTAAAACAGATGTTTCCATTTCTTTCCGTAATTTGATACAAGTTAACGCCTAGATTTTCACCGGTCCATGAAACTGCGGAAAACTCTTTTATGTTCGCCGTTCCCGGATACGGATCATCGTTCAAGTGCGCTCGACTTGTTCCATGAAAAAATCCGGCAGAATAATCATCTATCTTTAAATTTCCCGCTTCTACCACATCGATTCTCTGATGCCGCGCATTGTCGTTCAGCGAATCCATCCTCCACGCATCCGAATCGTAATCGATGTGCCAAATCAACATTCCATGATACGGAAGATTCGCGTCCCAGCCTGTCTGCTGGCGGTTTTCCAGGACGAACCATTCATCATCGTTTCCCGGCACGGGAATTTTATATGCTACATCGGTCGTAACAAACGGAGGAAGAACCGTCACATCCCAGGCCTCTTCGAGCGTCCTGTAGGAAATCCAACCCATAAAGACCTTTTCGAAAGCGCTGTAGCCGACAGGCGTCGCCCCTTGTACCGGTCCATTATACATACCAGTTCCCATCACGTCCCATGAGTGAACGCCCGGAGCCTGGTAAACGCTGTCCTTATAACTCTTATAACAATCTTGGCCATAAACGCAATAATGGTCCTTTAAACCCATCGTGTGGCCGAACTCGTGCACGAACTGCGCCATCGGGGTGATGGCCGTTTCGGAATCCATCTGCTGCAGGATAAAATAGCGGTTGAATTTTTTCCCGCTTCCGGCATTGAGCATTCCGACATAATCATTCGTACTGTTATTGTATTTCAGCATATAGGCAAAGCCGCCGAGATTGTTCGCATTCGCATCCGTCCCCGCATACATCACGGCGAGAGCATCGACTTCGCCGTCGCCGTCTGCGTCATACTTCGTCGCGTCAAAATTCGGATACTTGTAAAGCAGATTATCGACGGCTTCCTTGACCAGGCGCCCCTCCTTACCCTTATAGCTCGACAGAACACTGTCAACCTTCACCAGATAGATATCAAAATTCGGGACAAAAATTCCGTTCGACTGCGCCGTGAAATAATCCTTTACAGAACCGATATGTCCGTCCCTACCAAATCCCTCTTGATTAACTTGTGCGTAAAACCGGGATGAATCGCAATTGGAAGCGTCGGGGCTTTCCACGAGCAACACCGGAAAACGGTTCGTTCCCTTTGCGTGTCCCGAAGCGACTGGGAGCTTCAACACCGGAAAATTCGACGAAGACGTATCGATCGTCGGAACCCACGGAGCCCTTTCAATCTTTTCTCCAGAAGGAATGGTCAAGCGGTCCGGATTTTTCCCGAAATGCGCCTTCTGGACTTTTTCACGACGAAGTCCTTTTAAATAAGCCTGTTCCTCGGCACTCCGCCTGTCCAAATTTTTCGCCTTGAAAATTCCCGCAACACCGTCTTCTGTTGCATAGCGGTAAACGCCGTCCCCACCGCGGATGACAAGATAGCCGTCTAGCGTTTCCGTGTAACGGTAATGTTCGTCGCCCACATTTCGAAGCGTTAAAGAATCCCCGGCATTATCGATGGTAAAAGATTTGGGATTTGCCGGAAACGCCCAAAGATTTACCGCAAAAAACAAAGCGAGAGCACACAAAGCAGAAAAACGAAAAAATCCATTCATAGAAACTCCTATGAAAGAAAAGTATTCTCTTTAAAAAGAAAAGTTCTTTATTTTTTTTCATACGGAAGAGATTTTGTTTTGAGCCATATATCCCATTTTCTCTTATTTCTATATTTCCTGACGTGGCTAAACTACCTATTGTCTGTATTGTCGGACGTCCCAACGTGGGAAAGTCCTCTCTTTTTAACCGTATCCTCGGGCGCCGCGCCGCGGTGGTTTCGGATCGCGAAGGCGTAACGCGGGATCGCCATTACCAGACGGCAAATTACAAAGGGCGGGAATTTACCGTCGTCGATACCGGAGGATTCCTGCCGGACGATACAATCGACGTCCTTGCGGCAAATGTTCGCGACCAGATTTTCGCCGCCATCGAAGAAGCCGACCTTGTGCTTTTCATGGTCGATGTTCGCGTGGGCATCACAAAGCTCGACCTTCAGTTTGCCCGGATGATCCGAAAGCTCGACAAGCAGGTTCTCCTCATCGCAAACAAGAGCGAAGCCGCCGCGGACCGCTCGGAAAGCTGGGAATTTTTCTCCCTTGGCATGGGACAGCCCCGGACAATCAGCGCGCTGACCGGTTACGCCTGCCTCTCGCTTCTCGACGAAATCATCGCCATCCTACCCGACAAGGGAAAAATCCATGGCGAAGAAAAACGCCCGATCCGGTTTGCGATTCTCGGACGTCCGAACGCCGGAAAATCCACCCTGCTGAACCGCCTTCTCGGCGAAGAACGCGTCGTGGTTTCCGATATTCCCGGAACGACCCGGGATTCCATCGACTGCACGTTCGTTTCCGACGGGGAAACTTTTGTCGTGACCGATACCGCGGGTCTCCGCAAGAAGGCGAAAGTCGAAGACGAAGTAGAAATTTTCAGCAACATGCGCACCGAGGAAAGCATCCGCCGCTCCGACCTTTCCCTCCTCGTCATCGACGCGACCCTCGGGCTTTCCGAACAGGACTTCCGCATTATCCAGAGCATCCGCCAAGCGGGCAAAGGTCTCATCCTGATTCTCAACAAGTGGGACATTCTCCCGGACAAGAACGAAAAATCTTTTGACCGGATGGTCAAGGAAATGCGGGAACGCGAACCGATGTTCGAATACATCCCCACGCTCTCGATCAGCGCCAAGGAAGGCTTGCGCGTGCACCGTATCCTGCAAGAAATCCGAGCGGTCTATGCCAACTGCCGCCGGGTTCTCGGACGGGAACGCCTCGCCGAAGTCTTTGCCGAAGCTTGCCAGAAAAATCCTCACCCGGCGCACCAGGGAAGGCTTGTCAAACTTACCCGCGCCTGCCAAATCATGGTAGAGCCTCCGGTCATCGACATCGAAACTCGAACCCCCGATGCGGTCGATGAATCCTACAAGCGCTATCTTCTCAAGACTTTCTACGAAGCGTTCCATCTTGACGGAGCGCCTCTCCGGTTGAATTTCGACAGCAAACTCATTTTACGAAAGGACGAAGACCTTGAACAGTTTACTCTCACTTCCGCTAGCGTATCTCCTAGGCTCCATTCCGACCGCAATCTGGGTCGCAAAAATCGTCAAAGGTAGAGACTTCGACATCCGGAATTACGGTTCGAAAAACTCGGGTCTAACGAATGCGTTTCGCGTCCTGGGCGTAAAGCCAGCGCTTCCCGTGGTCGTCATCGATCTTCTCAAAGGCTTTCTCGCCCCGACGATTGCCGCTGCCCTCAACGAAGCATCCAAGGCTTCGGGCGGTCCCGACTACTACTGGCTTCCGCTCGTCTGCGGGCTTCTCGCGGTCATCGGGCACAGCTTCACGTGCTTTGCCGGATTCCGCGGCGGAAAAGGCGTCCTCACCGCATTCGGGATGTTCCTAGCCCTCGCTCCCGTCACGGCGCTTCTCGCCTTTCTCGTGTGGAGCGTCCTGACCATCGCCACAAAATATGTCTCGGTCGGAAGCATCGGCGCCTGCATCGCACTTGCCGGTCTCACCCTTTTCGGATATCTTGCACCGGACATCTACCTGCACGACCAGATTCACGCAGGCATCTTAGTCCTCGCCTGGATCATTGCCGTCTTCGTCATCGTCAAGCACAAGGCGAACATCAAGCGTCTTTTGAACGGAACCGAAAACGGTTTTGGAAAAAAACGGAAAAAAGTGTAGTTTATAACTTGATTTACAAGGAAAGGATTCGTTTATGAATATCACAGTACTAGGCACCGGCGGATGGGGACTAACCCTCGGCCAGGTTCTGAACGACAACGGGCACAAGGTTTCTTTTTGGACTTTTTCCCAGAAGGAAGTGGACCTGCTTTCCACGGAGCACCAGTACAAGGACAAGCTTCCCGGCATTATCTTCCCGGATTCGTTCTCCTACACGACCGACATGAACAAGGCGCTTGAAGGCGCGGAGATGGTTCTTATCGTCGTTCCGTCCCAGGTGATGGCAAACGTTTCCAAGGAATTCGCCAAATGGAATCCGGCGGGCAAAGTTCCGCTAGTCGTCTGCGCGACCAAGGGAATCCTCGAAGGCACGGACCAGCGCATGAGCGAAGTCATCCTCCAAAACGTCCCGTGGCTCGACCACGATCACATGGTAACGCTCAGCGGCCCGACTCACGCCGAAGAAGTTTCGCGCCGCGTCTATACGACAATCGTCGCGGCATGCCCCAACGAAGATGCCGCCAAAAAAGTCCAACAGATTATGAGCAACGGCTACCTGCGCGTCTATACTTCGACGGACCAGATCGGCGTGGAACTTTGCGGTTCGATTAAAAACGTCATCGCGATTGCAAGCGGCATTCTCTACGGAATCGGAGCGGGCGACAATACCCGCGCAGCGCTCATCACCCGCGGACAGGCGGAGATTTGCCGTCTCGGACGCGCCCTCGGCGCAAACCCCAGCACCTTCGCAGGCCTAGCCGGAATGGGAGACCTGATCGTCACCTGCCTTTCGCAGCACAGCCGGAACCGTTATGTCGGCGAATGCATTGGCAAGGGCGAAACCCTCACGCAGATCATGGGTCATATGAAGATGATTGCGGAAGGCGTTCCCACGTGCAAGAGCGCCAAGGCGCTAGCGGAATCCGTCCATGTGGAACTTCCCATCGTGAACGCGGTCTATGAAGTACTCTTCAACGACAAGAAGCCTGCGGATATCATCGAAGAACTGATGAACCGCGACCTGAAATCCGAAGCGGAATACTGATCTTCCGCATTTAAGTATCCAATGAAAAGCGCGTTCTTCAAAAGCCTAACCGTTCTTTTGGGAACGCTTTTTCTGTCTTCCTGCGTCGTCATGCAGGAAAGCCCCGACGCGGATGCCCGCGCGGAGAACAGATGTTTCTACGACCGTCTCGGAACTTACCGTTGCGCGACCTGTTACGGCTCGGAATGCGCCTGCCAAGTCTCGGCTATGGAACTTTGTTCGTTCCGGACATGGGAAGAAACCTGCCGCGCTTGCGACAATTACCATTTCTTCAACGATTTAAGAATTTCGAACGCCTCGCTCGGCGGATGCTCCCAGAGAGCGCTCTGCAATCTCTGCCAGGCAGGCTTTTCCGTATGCGGCTATCCTCGCTCCGAATGGCGTTTCGAGTTTCGCCCCGGGCCTCCTCCGCCACCTCACAGACCGCCGCCAAGGCATCACCGCGGTCGCCCCGACGATTTTCCCAAAAGATAGGACCTGGTTTTAAAATTTCGTTTCAAAGCCAAGTCCCAAACAAGTCGAATCAAATCATTTTAATTTTTGCAGCTGGCCACGGCACGCTTTGAAAATTCGCCGGCACACCAGGAGCTTCCATCCGAACGCTTTCTGTAACCCGCAACCGGCAGCTGCGCGCTCAGCTTGGAATCGATCGGGAACGCGCTCACCCCAAGCGAATCCGCAATTTTCGCATTTGCATAGAAGAGCGAATCCATCGTTTCCCCGGCGCAGCGAAACACGATAGAGCCTTTGGTTCCCGGCATCGAAAGCGCAGCCCGGGCATCCTTGTTTTCACAGGAATCCGTCCCGAGCACCAGATAGGAATCCGGAGCGAGCCTCGCCGTAAACGAAGAATCCGTCACCGCCTTGAGCGAACTTCCGCTGGTCGCAAGCAATTCGCAGTTTTCCAGATTAAGCGTGTCCAAGGTCGCATTGTAAAGTTCCACAAATTCCGCCTTTCCCTCCGTCATAAATTCCGAGACAAAGAGATTTCCGGGCTTTGGCGAGCGAAGCTTTGACGGCAAATGCGCCACTGCGGAAAGCGTCTTTGCGGAATCGCTCGAAATCACCAGCTGGATTTTTGCGTGGAGCGGGTTCAGCTGCCAGTCGATGGCGAAATTTTCTCCGTCAATCGTCACCTTGGAATCCGAAGCGAACAGCGTGTCGCCGTTTTTCGCAAACAGGTGAATTTGTACGGAATATTCCGTCCCGATCCGAAGCATTTCCGTCACCGCGGAAGCTTCCATGTCGCCGAATTCAAACGGGTAGGATTTCGAAAAATCTTCCGCTCGAACAGCAAGCGTGCCGCTAACGATTTCCGCCGCGTTGTCGAGTCCGAGCGGAATCCGCACATAGAGAAATCCCGCCACGGCATGCATCGCAATCGAAACGGAAACCTCGTCGCCCGCGGAAAGCTTCGCTTGTGTTTCCCCCTGCTCCACCAGAATTCCGTTCGCATAGAACTTGGCATAGAAATTCCAGTCGCCGGGAGCGAGCTTCTGGCTGAACGTATTGGAATCGCCCAACAAGACCGCATGAACCGTATCCGGGCCGACCAGGTCCAGTACAAGACTGTCCGAAAGCGGCACGCTCGAACGCGCCACGTCAAAATGGACAGGAACGTTCCCGGAGCTTTCCGGGCCGGAATTTGCGCCTTCGGAACAGGCTTGTCCCAAAATCGCCGTAAAAAGGAAAGGCAGCATCTGCCACAGGTGTCTTTTTCTCATTTTTCCTCCTTTGGTTGAAATGAGAGACTACCCGCTATAACGCTTTTCAAGGCGGAAATGATTACGACATTTTTGAAAATATTTTTTAACAACGGAAATTAAAAAAGAGCAGGATATTTGTCTATTTTTTTTCATCGTAAAACAAAATTAAGAATTAACAATGAAAAAAAAACATTCATTTTTTACGCTTTGCCATAAACCAATCCTCCTTGCCCTAGTCGCATTGTCATCTTTTCTTTCCGGTTGCGCCGTTTCCACTTCGGGAAATCTATTGGGTGAAGCGGCGGCGACAAAATATTCGACGGATGAAAAAAAAGTATCGTTTTGTTGAAGTCGGGACAACTCTTGCTTCCGCAGGCGAGGACAGGTCTATATCGTCATTGCATCATGAAGTCGGAATTGCCGGAGGCTCCGTAAGCTTAAAAGCCAGCCTCGTTTCGCTAAACTATTCCCTTTTGGGACAAAAAGGCGGCGCATTTCTCTCCATACCGGTTACAATCCCGTTTGACATCGGAATCCGTCCCAGCTTTGTCCAGTGGATAGGGCCGTTCTATCTAGGTGCAGGCGTATCATTTGTCGGAGGATTTTATCTCAACGAACAGAACGACGATTACGAACCCAAGGCAGACGATTCCTTCGGGCGTTTCGACGGTTTCATTCTCTACAATTTTGGAGGCGGAGCCATGTTCGACATCGGGGAAAATTTCGCCTTGGGAGCCTACGCCAATTACGAGCGCATGGCTTTGAACAGCGCAGGTTCAACCGTAAGCGGCTACGGATTGTATCTGGACATTCTGGACAATACCCATGGCAAGGAAAACCTGCCCGCCTACGCCAAACGGGCCTGTGTAATGACACTCGGCTTAAACGCTTTCATCAAGATGAAAAATCCCCTGGGCTTCTATGCGGAATACAGCCCCGGAAAACGGATGATGAATGACGGCTGGTGGAAATTCCGCATGGGAGCGGTTTTGCTTTATTGACATAACAAGAATTAATCTTTAACCAACAGATATTAACGAACCATAGCCCCAAACAGGACAATCCAGCGATAAGCCCGGACTTTTTTCTTTTTCAATCAACTCGATTTTTAGCGTATCCCCAAAGGAATGGATTCCGATAGATTTGACAACCCTTCTTAGCGTGTTAAGC
>CAVKXR010000033.1:0-16357 GCA_963660275.1 Oscillospiraceae bacterium | reverse complement strand
GCCGTAGCGAACAAGCTTGACCTCGACGCTATCGTCATCATCGGCGGCGACGATTCCAACACGAACGCAGCGGTCCTCGGCGAATACTTCGAGGAAAAGGGCGTGAAGACCTGCGTCTGCGGCTGCCCGAAAACTATCGACGGCGACCTGAAGAACGAATACATCGAAACGTCCTTCGGCTTCGACACCGCGGTGAAGACCTACTCCGAACTCATCGGAAACATCATGCGCGACGCAAATTCCGCCCAGAAGTATTGGCACTTCATCAAGCTCATGGGACGCAGCGCTTCGCACATCGCTCTCGAAGCGGCCCTCCAGACCCACCCGAACATCTGCCTGATTTCCGAAGAGGTCAAGGAAAAGAAGATGAAGCTCAAGGAAGTCATCAAGCAGGTCGCGGACGTCGTCGCGCTCCGCGCTTCCCAGGGCAAGAACTTCGGCGTCGCCCTCATCCCGGAAGGCCTTCTCGAATTCATCCCGGATGTCGGCGTCCTGATTTCCGAACTTTCCGAAGCGCTCGCCCACCACGAAGCGGAAGTCGCCGAACTCGATACGGCAGCCAAGGTGGAAAAGCTCTGCCAGTGGATTAGCAAGGAATCCGCCGAAGTGCTGAAGATTCTCCCGCAGGGCATCCAGGCCCAGCTGATGCTCGGTCGCGACAGCCACGGCAACGTGCAGGTTTCGCTCATCGAAACGGAAAAGCTCATCATCGAAATGGTGAAGAAGGAACTCAAGAGCCGCCCGGATTTCAAGGGCAAGTTCAGCGCGCTCAACCATTTCTTCGGCTACGAAGGCCGCTGCGCCGCTCCGTCAAACTTCGATGCGGATTACTGCTACAGCCTGGGATTCACCGCTTCCGTGCTCGCCCTGAACGGCATGAACGGCTACATGAGTTCCGTCCGCAACCTGACAAAGGGAATCGAGAACTGGACCGCCGGCGGTCTTCCGATTACAATGATGATGAACATCGAACGCCGCGCCGGCGCGGACAAGCCCGTTATCCGCAAGGCGCTTGTCGAACTCGACGGTGCTCCGTTCAAGTTCTTCGCCGCCCGCCGCGACGAATGGGCGAAGACGGAATCCTACACCTATCCGGGTCCTATCCAGTACTGGGGACCGAGCGAAGTCTGCGATATCACGAACTTCACGATCAAGCTCGAACGCGGTGCGATGAACGCCTAGTCCAAGCTTCGGACGATATGAAAACAGCCGGTTCGTGAAGAACCGGCTGTTTTTTCAAGCTTCAAAAAAATCAGGTCGTATATTCCGCGTTGATTTTCACATATTCGTAGCTTAGGTCGCACGTGTAGGCTGAAGCGCTAGCCTCGCCGATGTTCAGCACGAGCGTCACCTTATATTCCTTCTGCTTCACGACATCTTCGAGCTTTTTCCGGTCGCATTCGACGGGACGTCCGCCGGAAAGAACCTGGATGTCCCCAAAGTAGAGATCCGTCTGGTCAGCGACCATGTTCACGCCGCTCGAACCCGCGCTCGAAAGAATCCGCCCCCAGTTCGGATCTTCGCCGAACATCGCACACTTGGCAAGATTGCTAGTCCCGACAAAGCGCGCCATCCGAAGCGCTTCTTCATGGCTTTCCGCCTTTTCGACCCGGATTTCGATAAACTTGGTGGAACCTTCGCCGTCACGGGCGATATCCTTCGCCAGTTCCTTCATCACGGTCATCAGCGCGGCGCGGAACTCGCTTTTTTCGCTAATCGAAAGGTCCTCGTACCGGATGCCGGAGACGCCGTTCGCAAGCAAGATGCATGTATCGTTCGTGCTGGTGTCGCCATCGACGGTTATCGCGTTGAAGGAATCCGAAATGTCCGCGCGGAATTCGGCAAAGAAGTCGAGTGGAAGTCCGAGGTCCGTCGTGATAAAGGCGAGCATCGTCGCCATGTTCGGGTGAATCATGCCGCTGCCCTTGCAGCAACCGCCGACCGTCACCTTTCCCATCGCAGTTTCGACTTCTACGGCGAGAGATTTAAGGACGCGATCCGTCGTGAGAATCGCTGTCCCGAATTCGGCGGAAGCATTTTCGTGGAGGCCTTTCACCAGATGCGGAATAGCCGCTTCGACCTTGTCCATCGGCATCAAGTGCCCGATGACGCCCGTGCTGCAGACAAGTACGCTTTTCGGCGCAAGTCCCAGTTCGTTTTCGACAAGCGTTGCCGTACGCGCACTATCCTCAAGCCCCTTCGCCCCGGTGCAGGCGTTCGCGTTTCCGCTGTTCACGATGACAGCCGACGCAAAATGCGCATGTTCGAGGACCGACTTGTCATAGAGAACCGGAGCCGCCTTGACCTTGTTCGTGGTAAAGACCGCAAAGCACCGCGCCGCCTTTTCGCTCTTGAGAAGCGCCATATCGGGCTTTCCGCTCGCCTTGATTCCCGCCGTGTAGCCCGAAGCGGTAAAGCCTTTCGGGGAGCAGACGCCGCCATCTTTCAACATCGTAAGCATATCGAATATCCTTTGCCCGTTTGTCGCAGGCCCTAGAAATTTATAAATTTCCCTTTATGGACAATATACCCGTTACCCAAGAAACTTACGACCAGCTCAAGCAGGAACTGGAAAACCTGAAAAAGGTCGAACGCCCGAAGATCATCGACGAAATCGCGGAAGCCCGCGCCCAGGGAGATTTGAGCGAAAACTTCGCCTACCACGCGGCCAAGGATCGCCAAGGCGAAATCGAATCGCGCATCAATTACTTAGAAGACCGCGTCGCGCGCGCCATCATCATCAAGTATGATCCGAGCAAGGGCGGCGAAATCAAGTTCGGTGCGACGGTCAAGCTCCGCAACAAGAAGACGAACCGAGACATCACCTACACGATTGTCTCCCCGGAAGGCGTCGATGCCATCAACGGGAAAATCAGCTTTACAAGCCCTATCGGCAAGGCTCTTCTCGGAAAGAAGAAGGGCGATACGGCGGAAGTCATCACGCCCAAGGGCAAGAACCTTTTCGAAATCCTCGACGTTCAGTAACTGCAGATGATTGTCGTTCTCATGGGAGACAGCGAATTTGAAAAGGACCGGCTGATAAGCCAGTTCCTCGAAAAGACGCTAGCCGACCGCAAGGACGATCCGCTGGCGAGGAAGATTCTTTTCGGAAACGACACGAATATCCCCTCCATCGCCGATGCGGTCATCGAAGCGTGCGACTCCTGCTCGCTATTCGCCAGCGAACAGACGGTCGTTCTGCGCAAGGCGGAGTCTCTCAAAGCGGACGACACCGCCGCGCTCGAAGCCTGGTTCAAGACCTCGCCTAGTGCGAACCTTTTGCTCGACTTCGAAAAGCTGCTCAAGACAAGCAAGCTCTACAAGTCGCTCCAGGGAATCGCGACGTTCAAGGAATGCAAGTCTCCGCGCGACTACGAAATGGCGAAATGGATAACCTCCCACACAGAGACGGATCTCGGGAGGAGAATCGAGCCGCTCGCCGCCGAATATGTCGCCGATGCGCTGGGAACGGATCAGGCGAGAATCGACGCGGAACTCCAGAAAATCCTGCTGCTCGATCCGCAGGGAAAAGCCATTTCGCTCGAACAGGCGAAGCTGATGATTGCGCCGCAGAGGGAAATCGCCGCGTTTGAAATCCGCGAACCTTTTGGCGACAGGAATCCGCAGGCCTACACGAAAAAACTCCGCGAACTTCTGGACTCCGGCGTGGAAGGCATCCAGATTATTGCGGCTCTCGAAGCCTACGCGGTGCGACTTCTTCACATCCGAACGATGCTCAGCCGGAAGATTCCCGTAAACGACATCGCGGCAAAGCTCGGAGCGAATCCGTGGCTCTTCGAAAAAAAGCTGAACGAACCGCGCAAGGCGATGAACTGGCCGCCCGAACTGCTTTGCCGTGTCATCAAGCGACTCGGCGAACTTGACAGCGACATCAAGAACGGAATTTGCGACAGCCGGATGGGACTTGAACTTTCCCTGTCGGCGCTCGTCGTCCGGTAACGAATCCTTACCATTTCGCTAAACAATCAAGAAACCCGAATTTCTGTAAAGTTCTATATTTTGCGTATGAGCGAATATTTGCATAAAGACAGCCTCGGTCCCGTCGAATTTCACGACAAGAAGCTCGATCTCGGAGCGGAAGGCTTTATCCTCGAAAGCGGCAACTCCCTGCCCGAAGTTTCCCTCCGGTATGAAACCTACGGAACGCTCAACGCGGAAAAGTCAAACGCGGTCTGGATCTGCTCGCCGCTCACCGCAGACGCCCACGTTGCAGGCTTCTACAGCAAGGAAGACAAGCATGTCGGCTGGTGGGACGCCCTGATAGGCAAGGGCAAGGCGGTCGATACGGACAGGTTCTTCGTCGTCTGTTCCAACGTTCTCGGCGGCTGCAAAGGCTCGACGGGTCCGGCAAGTACCGATCCGCGGACGGGCAAGCCTTACGGTTCGACTTTTCCCACGATTACTATCGGGGACATGGTCCGCGCCCAGAAGATGCTCGCCGATTCCCTGGGAATCAAAAGTTTCTATTGCGTCATCGGAGGTTCGATGGGCGGCTTCCAGGCGATGAAATGGGCCATCTACTACCCCGAAATCATCGAACGAGTCATCCTGATTGCGACGTCTCCCGGATTCTCCGCCCAGGCGCTGGGCTTTGAAATCGTCGGACGCGACGTCATCACCAAGGACCCGAACTACAACAACGGCGATTACTACGGAAAGGAAATTCCCGCGACGGGGCTTTCCAACGCAAGAAAGCTCGCCCACATCACCTACCTTTCCGCGAAAGGCATGGAAAAACGCTTCACGCGCGCCGACATCCGCGTCGAAAATCCCGCCAAGTTCTATTCGGGATCGTCACTCGAAACCTACCTCGATCACCAGGGGAAAAAGTTCGTGGAACGCTTCGACGCGAACAGTTACCTGCATATCGCCCATGCGACGGACACGTTTGACCTCGCCTCGGAATACGGCTCGCTCGAAAAGGCGTTCCTGAACGTCAAGGCGCAGTTCCTGAATGTGAACCTTTCGACAGACTGGCTGTTCCCGCCAAACGAATCGCGGAGGATTACGGAAGCGCTCCTGAACACGGGCAAGGTCGTGACAAGCCTCGAACTCGATACGAACTTCGGGCACGACGGTTTCCTTGTCGAATGCGGGTCTCTCGGCATGGCGGTTTCGCGCTTCCTCGGCGGACGCATCGGGGACGCCCCGACAACGGGGACGCCGGCGTTTCACAGCGAAAAGGACATTTCGATTATCGATTCGCTGATTCCCGCCGGAGCGAAAATTCTCGATCTCGGCGCGGGCGACGGACTTCTCATCGATTCGCTCTGGCAAAAGAAAAAGGTAACGGGCGTAGGCGTCGAAAAGGATTTCACGAACATTCTCGGATGCATCGAACGGGACGTTCCCGTCATCGAAAAGAAGCTGAACCTGCACGCTCTCGAATCCTTTGCCGACAACAGTTTCGACTATGCGGTTTTCAACCGGACGCTTCCCGAAGTGCGGAACCAGAAGCTCATGCTCCGCGAAATCATGCGGATTGCGAAACACGCGATTATCACGTTCCCGAACTTCGGATCCTGGGAAATGCGCTTTGCCCTGTGCTATCACGGTCGAATGCCCAAGTCCCCGGAATTTCCCTACGAATGGTACGAGACTCCGAACATCCACTGCTTTACCTACCGGGACTTCGTGCGGCTCGCCGAAGCGGAAAACCTGGTCATCGAAAAAATCGTAACCGTAAACGAGCACCGCCTGAGCAAGATTCTAGCAAGGCTCGGACTTGTAAACCTGGGCGCGGAACGCGTCGTCGCGATGGTCAAGCGGGCGTGATTAAGATATATTTGCGGCATGGCAATTATATCGATGACCGGTTACGGCAAGGATGAATTCAGGCTGCGGGGAACGCAGTGCACGGTCGAAGTGCGCTCGGTGAACAGCCGCTTTCTTGAAATTTCCTGCCACCTTCCCAAGACATTTTCCCACCTTGAATTTTCGCTCAAGGAAGAAGTCAAGAAGTTCCTCTCGCGCGGTTCCGTGAACCTGACCGTTACGCTCGGAGACGGCGAAGACGGTGCCATTCCCAGCGGATACTCCCGGGAAGCTGTCGAAGCGTTTTTAAAAATCGCAAGGGACATCCAGAAAGAATATGGGCTTTCCGGCGAACCGACTCTCGAACAGGTGCTGTCGCTCCCGAATGTCTTGCAATACAACTCCGAATCCGACCAGAAGGAAACGGAAGAGCTTTTGAAAGGTTCGCTCGACCGGGCGCTCAAGGCCTTGGTGCAGATGCGCGAAAAGGAAGGTCTGAACCTGAAAAGCGATTTGGAAACGCGCGTCCGCCAGATGGACAGCGTTCTCGACCAAATCAAGACGCTCGATCCGGAGCGAATCGTCGAGTGGAAGAAAAAGTTTGAAGAACGGCTGAAGAAGCTCGTCGGCGAAGCGGGCCTTGACCCCGTACGCGTCACCCAGGAAGCGAGCATCGTCGCGGACAGGCTCGACATCAACGAAGAAATCACGCGGTTCAAGAGCCACAACAAGCTGTTCCTCTCCACACTCGAAACGGGAACAAACCAAGGGAAAAAACTCACGTTCATCCTGCAGGAAATGGGCCGCGAAGCGAACACACTTGCGACAAAATGCCAAAGCGCAAAAATCGCAGCACTCGCCATCCAGCTGAAAGACAGCGTCGAGACGATTCGCGAACAGACGATGAATATCGAGTAGGCGAGAAATCAGGAAACAGGAATCAGTGTTAAAACGGGAAGCGGGACAAGGGACATTGGTAAGAGGGACGAGGGGCATCTGAGCGAACTTTTACGTTAAAGCCATCCATCAGCAATATCGCTTCAAATGTCATTATCGGGTTGCCACTGTTATTGCCGGGCTTGACCCGGCAATCTCTCCAAGCTGTCATTATCGGGCTTGAACCTGTCATTGCCGGGCATAGACCCGGCAATCTCTGAGATTCCCCGGTCTGCGTCCGCCGCGGCGGACAAGCCGGGGAATGACATTATAGTATGCTCGGAAATGACATTGTAATGAGCTGGGGAATGACAGCGCAACAGAAACAGTTCGCTTCAAATTCCCGCATCCCGTGTCCCTCATACCGCTTCCCAAAAGCTTAGATGTCCGTAGTTCCAAACATCACAACAAAGCGTGGCCTAGGGGGTGGATGCAAGGTAGGCCCGCGACCGAGCCGGTCGCTTGGCGACAAAAAAGCCTAGACATGCAAACATCAAAAACCTTTCGGCAAAAAGAAAAAGGCTGGCACAGCAGGGATACCGCGCCAGCCTTTTGTTGTTGTGGAAAATCAGAAGTCCTTGTCGGAAATCGGATTGTTGCGGAGGAAGCAGGGAATCCCGTAGCGGCTTTCTTCCGAAAGCAGCTCGTTATCGTATTCCTCGGAAGGTTTCGCCTGTTCCGCTTTTGCCATTACCAAGGTTTCCGCATCTTCTTTCAGCCCGACTTCTTCTTCGTGGACAGCTTCCGTCCGGGCGTTAAAGTTCTCGTCGCGATACGACATAAAAGCCGAAGAGTTTTTTTCCGCAGACGGAGCCTTTGCCTCCCGCACGGATTTCTCAGTTTCTACCGGCTGGATGACATGGTTACGCATTGTCGGAGATGCCTTGGGGGCGGATTCCTCGGAACGCGCAAGCGCTACGAAATCGACCGTCTCGCGAGGAATCGCCTGTTCCATCCGTTTTTCGGATTTCGGAGTGGAAGCCTTTGACGAAGCAGCCGAGAACTTTTCCTGTTCATCATCCGCGCACTTGTCAAAACCTGTCGCAATCACGGTGATGCTCACCCTGTCCCCGAGTTCGGGAATCGTTACATCGCCTGCCACAATGTTCGGTTCGTTTTCTTCGCCGATCTGTTCGTAGAGAAAATCCAAAGCTTCGCTATATTCGCTCATCGCAAAGTTTTCGCCGTGAGCGATATTGATCAGAGCGCCCGAAGCCCCGCTGACCTTGATGTTGTCGAGAAGCGGACACGTAATCGCCATCTGCGCGGCTTTCAGCGTACGGTCTTCTCCCGAAGCGATTCCTGTTCCCATCAGGGCGGAACCTCCATTCGACATGATGGTGCGCGCATCGTTAAAGTCAACGTTGATCGTCCCATGGATAAACATGATATCGCAAATGCTGCGGACCGCGTTGCCGAGAACTTCATCGACCTTGAGAAGAGCCTCTTTCATCGGCGTATTCTTTTCGATGACTTCCATGATGCGCTGGTTGTTGATGACAATGATCGAATCCACCGACTTGCGGAGCGCGGCAAGACCCTTTTCCGCATTGCGACGACGAACAGGACCTTCCCAGCGGAACGGCATCGTCACCACGGCGACGGTCAAGATGCCGAGCTGGTGCGCGATTTCCGCGACGACAGGAGCCGCACCGGTTCCCGTACCGCCGCCCATTCCCGCCGAGATGAACACCATGTCCGCGCCTTCGAGCTTCTTTTCGACCGTATCCTTGTCTTCCATCAGAGCCTGACGACCGACTTCCGGCTTCGCGCCCGCGCCGAGCGTCTTTGTCGTCTTCTGGCCGATAGCGATTTTCTCGTCCGCCAAGTTGTTGTCAAGCGCAAGCGCATCCGTGTTGATGGCGATAAACTCGACATCCTTGATGTTCATGTTCACCATGCGATTGACTGCGTTTCCACCTGCGCCGCCAACGCCGACAATCTTAATCTTCGCCTTGTGATTGTCGCAAGCGATGATGTGTTTCGTTTCGGAAAATTCCGTCATTTTGTTGTCGATTTCGTTCATTTTTTCTCCCTGGTTTATTGTTAAAAATTTTTCGTTCTGGATTTCCTAGATGAAGCTCTTGAGGAAATTCAGGACGCGTTTAAAAACGTTTCCGACTGTTCCGACAGCTTTTGTCGCGCGCGTTTCTCGACGCTTCGGCGATTGGGATTCCTGAGCCGCATAATACAGAAGCCCGACTCCCGTCGAATGTGTCGGCATACAGACGATTTCGCTGAATCCTTCGTTCGGTTTTTGCGGACTGCCAAGGCGGACTGGAACCTTTTCAAAAATTTCCTCGGCGACTTCCTGCGTTCCGTCGAGAAGGGAAGTTCCGCCGGTGATGACGATGCCCGCGCCGAGCTTGTCAAGAAAACCCTTGTTTTCCAGATCGTCGTGCACCATCTGCAAGATGTAGCGCATCCGGGAGCAGACGATTTTCGCAAGATACTTCTTGCTGCAATCCTTGCCAGCGCGACCGCCTAACCCCGGAACCGTAAAGCTCACGTTATCGAGGACATTCGATTGGCGGCACGAGCCGTACATTTTCTTGATTTCTTCTGCACGGTCCATCGCCGTATTCAATCCGCGGGCGATGTCATATGTAATCGCGTCTCCCGCAATGTCAAAGGAAATCGTATAGACGACCTTGTCCTCCATGAAAACCGCCACGTCGGTAGATGTTTCCCCGATATCGACAATCGCGATTCCGAGTTCGCGTTCCGCATTTTCCAGGACGCAATACGCATCGGCAAGCGGTTCGAGGACAAGCGCTTTCACGTTAAGCCCTGCGCTTTCGACCGCCTTCCGGATATTCCGTACGATACCTTTCTGCGCAAGCACCAGCTGGACTTCGACGCTGAGGCTCGTACCTTCCATTCCCTGGGGATTCTTGATACCCTGGCCTCCGTCAAGAACGTAATCGCCCGGCAGCTTGTGGATGACGTCCATATCGACAGGACGCTGCACGAGCAAGCTTGCCTGCTCCACGACCTTGTCCATCGCCGCCTTTGTCACCACCCCGCCAAACTCGCGAAGAGGAATCGTCGCACGGCTCGCCACGGAACGGATATTGCTGCCCGCAATGCCCACATAGACATCCTTCACATCGACGCCGCTCGAAAGTTCCGCATCGCCAACAGCCTTTTTCAACGCCTGGATGGTCGCTTCGAGTTCCTTCGCATCGTTCTTCTTGAGCGACGGATTTCCAAAGCCCAAAATGCGGACCTTGCCGCCGTCTTCGCGTTGCCCGATAAAGACGCCGATTTTAGAACTTCCGATATCGAGACCGACGATGATTCGGCTCGGATCGATTCCGTTGATATTTTCCTCTTCTTTTGCCATCATTTTACCTCAACTGCATAGGCGAAGCCTTCAAAACGCATATCCAAAGACCTGACTTTTGACATTTTTTCGGAAAGCCCATCGACCAGCAAACGGTAGTGGGCGAAAGTCCTTTCCGAAACTCCTTCCAGCGGAAAGAGGACCTTTATCCGCGTATCGCGAAAGAAAGCCACCACCGCATGATTTTTCTCGCTGAGCGAAACCTGGGAAACCGACCGGTAGAGATGCTCATCCGAAGAGCGCATCTTCTGCAAGAAAGCGGCGAGCGGCTTGATATCGCGGCTGCGCGAAACAGTCGCCACCGGAAGTTCGAGAGCCGCGGAAATGGGAAGCGGAAGCCCCCGCTCCGAATAGAATTTCCTTTCCCCGTTTTCGATCGTCTCCATCAGCGGAACCGTCTCCTTGACAGCGACTTCCACCTTCCAGAAAAATCCGACGGAAACTTCCGCATCCTGCAAGAGCGGAAGCGAGAGCAAACGGTTCCGAACGCTGTCCGCATCGATTTCCGACATGGGCATTCCCGTTTCGAGACCTGCGGCCTGCAAGATTTCTTCCCACGTGAGCATCCGGTTTCCCGTGATGTCGATGGTCTTGAGCGTCCGAAGCTCCGCAGGGCTAAACTTCCGAATCCAGAACCATCCCTGCCAAACGGCCACGCCCAAAACGGCGACGACAAGAAAAATCTTCCAGCCTTTTTTTCGAAGCCAATGCGCGGCACGACCGAAAGCCTTCTTCCGGTTCTCACGGCTCATCTGCCGATGCTTGATCGCATTGGTTCCCATTCTAGCCATTCGCTTTCAACGCCTCCAGAAAGGGACGTTCCGCTTTCCAGATATCGCCTGCACCCATAAAGAGCACAAGATCGCCCGGTTTAACATCTTTTTTCAAAATTTCGACAGCTTCTTCTTTTGTTCCCGCAAAGCGGGCATTCTGGTGTCCGCGAGAAATCGCCGTGTCCGAGATGAGCTTTCCGGAAATTCCGGGAATCGGCTGTTCACGGGCCTTGTAAATTTCGCAGACAAGAAGCTCATCACAGTTTGCAAAGACTTCCGCAAAAGCTTCGTACTGGTCACGCGTGCGCGTGTAAAGGTGCGGCTGGAACACGACAATGATTCGTCTGTCCGGAAAAGTATCCCGCGCTCCCTGCAACGTGGCAAAGGTTTCGGTCGGATGGTGCGCGTAATCGTCATAGACCAGAACCCCGTTCGCTTCGCCGACAAGTTCGAAACGCCGCTTAACTCCCGTAAATTCGGAAAGCGCCTTGCGGACAACTTCCGTCGGAATGTTTTCTTCGTGCGAAAGGGCTATCGTCGCCGTCGCATTCAGCACATTGTGCTTTCCCGGAATCCGCAGGGAAAAGTTTCCGAGCTTTTCGCCGTTGCGGAAAACGTCAAAGCGGGAAATTCCGTCATGAACCTGGAGATTGTCCGCCCGATACATCGCCTGGCGGCTGAATCCGTAAGTGACGACCGGCTTCGTAAAGCGCGAAAGGACGGACTGGATGTTCGGATTGTCGATGCAGACGACAACCTGGCCGTAAAACGGGACCTTGTTCGCAAACGCGACAAAGGCGTCCTTCACCGCATCGAGCGTGCCGTAGGTATCGAGATGTTCCCGGTCGATGTTCGTGATAATCGCCGACGAAGGCATCATCGAAAGAAAACTCCGGTCGAATTCATCGCTTTCGGCTATCAGGTAACGTCCGCGTCCGACTTTCGCTCCGCTTCCCTTTCCCTTGACAACACCGCCAACGATTACCGTCGGGTCCTCTCCGGCAGCTTCCCAGATCGCGCCGAGCATCGATGTCGTCGTGGTCTTCCCATGCGTTCCGCTCACGGCAAGCGTGTACTTCAAGCGCATCAGCTCGCCGAGCATTTCCGCACGACGGATTACCGGAATGCGACGCGCCTTCGCCTCGACGATTTCCGGGTTGTCCATCGTCACCGCGGACGAATAGACCAGAAGATCCGCGCCTTCGACATTCTTCGCTTCGTGCTTCGAATAAATCGTGAGCCCCAAGTCTTTCAGGTATTCGATCGCGGGACCGTCGCCCGAATCGCTGCCCGTAACGACAAAGCCGTTCTCGTGGAGAACTTCCGCAATGCCGGACATTCCGGCACCGCCGATGCCCACAAAATGCAGTTTCTTTACACGGTTGCTGGGAATCAGGTTCATCTTAACACTCCGCATCCACGATGACTTTTGCAATCTTGTCCGCCGCATCGGGCATTCCGATGGACTTTGCCCGGAAAGCCATTTCAGAGAGCGCCGCGCCATCCGAAAGGAGCCTTTCGACCTTATGCCAGAGACCGTTCGGTTCATTGTCCAGTTCGACGAGAGCCGCTCCCGCCTTTTCGACAACCCGGGCATTGAACTCCTGGTGGTTCGCCGTCGCAAACGGGAACGGGAAAAGAATCGATGGCTTTCCAAAGGCGAGAATTTCCGCAAGCGTCGAAGCTCCGGCACGGCTCACGATCAGGTCCGCATATCCCATATACGAATAGATGTTGTCCAGAAAAGCCGTGAGCGTCACGTTTTCCGGAACCGAAACTCTCTCCCGAATCGATTCGACATTTTTCGCGCCCGCTTGCCATACAACCGAGACGTCGCTCCGCTTTGCGATTTCCGAAAGCGATTCTTCCATCTTGACGTTGATGCCTCGTGCCCCTTGGGAACCTCCGACAACCAGGATGGATTTTTTCCCTTCCGAAAATTCCTTCGGGCGAGAAAGGCTTTCCATTTTCGGCAATTCGCGGACAGGATTTCCAAAGACCTGCGTTTCGGTATTCGGGAAAAATTTCCGCGCCTCTTCCGACGTGACAAAAATTTTCTTTGCAACGCGCGCCCCGACCTTGTTCGCAATCCCCGCGACCGCATTCTGTTCCTGGATATAGACAGGAATCTTTGCACGACCAGCCGCCATCACAACGGGAAGGGAAACGTATCCGCCCGTCGCGACAACGACATCGGGCTTGCGCTTTTTCAGAACGACCTTTGCGCTCTGCATCGCCTTGAGCAAGTTAAACGGAAGCGAAAGATTCTGCATAAACGAACCGCGGTGAAGTGGCACGGCAGTAATCTCGTCAAATTCAAAATGCGGTTTCACCAGGCGGGATTCCATCGAATCCTTGCGACCGGCAAACGAAATGTTTTCGATGCCAAGCTTTTTAAGGCTCTCGGCAATCGCGATCGCCGGGAACACATGTCCACCCGTACCGCCACATGCGAACAAGAACTTTTTCTGTTTCATAAAGGCCTCTCATCCTGCACGACACTTCGAGGTTCATCGAGAATCTCGCCCGTCCGCGCCCGTGAAATGTTCAACAAAATTCCGACCGAAACCATGGAAACAATCAGATTGGTTCCGCCATAGCTGATAAACGGAAGCGGCTGCCCTGTCGTCGGAATCAGCCCCGTGCAGACCGCAACATGGAAACACATATTGAAAGCGAGAGAAGTGGTCAGGCAGATTGCGAAATAGCGGGAGAAACGCGAACGGGCATTCCGCGCGATCATCAAGCCCTTGTAAACGATGACTCCAAAAAGGAACAGGACGGCAAACGTTCCGAGAAATCCGAGTTCTTCTCCGAGCAGGCTGTAAGCGACATCCTTGTAGGATTCCGGCAGAAAACCGAGCTTCTGCGTTCCCTGCCCGACGCCCGTTCCAATCCAGCCGCCATGTCCAAGACTCACGAGAGAGCTCCAGAGCTGGTAACCGCCTTCGTTCAGATGCTCTTCCGGATGCAAAAACGCCTGGATTCTCCGCAGCCGGTAAGGCGCAAAAAGGCACAGCGCAACAACCGCTGGAATCACCGGAGTCATAGAGACAAGCAAATACCGAAGCCGAACGCCCGCGACAAAAAAGAGAACATAGATTGTCGCAAAGATCATCAGCGTCATCGAGAGGTTCGGTTGCAAAATAATCCAAAAACACACAAACAAAAGTACGAACAGCGGTTTCAGAAATCCCTCTTTCAAATCCAGGATATTATCGCCAAGTTCCGAAAGCTTCCGGGACATCTGCGCGAAAATCGCAATTTTCATAAACTCCGCAGGCTGTAAAGACATTCCGCCGATAGAAAGCCAACGGGAAGCCCCTTTTGTCGCCACGCCGAAGATAACGACAGCGACGAGCAATCCAAGGCAGAGCAAGAATACAATACGCGAAAGACGATGAAAAATCCGATGGTCGATAAACATGACGAAACACATTGCGATAAATCCGGCGCCGACAAAAGTCAAATGCTTCATCGCGTAGTACGATCCCGGATGCCCGAGTTCCGTCGCCCGAAAATTGCTTCCGCTGTAAATGACATAGACGCCCAAGACCAGCAGCCCGATGACCGCCAGCAAAAGACCCTTGTCGAAATTCAGCACGGAGTTTTTCTTCATCGCCCGACACCCTTACCGATTCACTGCGACCGGTTCCAGCCGGAGCAGCTTTTCAACAATCTGTTCCATTTTCATGCCGCGGGAACCCTTCACCAAAAGAATATCGCCGAAGCGGACATTTTCCGAAAGAAATTCCATCGCCTTTTCCGCATTGTCGAAATGCAGGGCGGAACCTTTGTCCATTCCACAGGCAATCGCACCGAGCTGCGTATTCTTGCTCAGCTTACCGACCGCAACCAGGATATCGAAATGCATCTGCTGTACAAGTTCGCCGATTTCGCGATGCAGTTCCGCGCCCTTATCGCCCAGTTCGAGCATGTCACCCAGAACAGCGATTTTCCGTGCGGGTTTTTCCAGCGCACCGATCGTCTGGAGAGCCATCCGCGTCGAAGAAGGGTTCGCATTGTAGCAGTCCGAAACGACCTTGATGCCGATGCCGTTCCGGATTTCCATCCGCATGTTCGCCGCATGGAACTTTTCCAGTGCGCGGGTGATCGTCGATTTGGGCATCCGCAAGGAAGTCGCGACGGCGATTGCGGCAAGCGCATTATAGACATTGTGAATGCCGGGAACGTTCAGGTGGAATTCCGTCCGACCGATGCAGAACGAGGCGCAGGCATTTGCGTCCCACTTCAGGCGCTCGGGCCGGACCACTCCGCGCTTGATGCCAAACGTGAGAACGCGGTAGCTCTTGTTCGTCCGAAGCTTCGCTAGGCGCGTATCGTCCGCATTCACCACCAGAAGTCCGCCCTTCCGAAGCCCATCGGCAATCGTCACCTTTTCCTTGAACACGTTGTCAAGGCTTCCGAGATGTTCCAGATGGCTCGCTCCGACATTCGTGATTACGGCGATATCCGGTTCCACCGCCATCGACAAAGGATGGATTTCTCCGGGTGCGCTCGTTCCCATTTCCACGACGGCGACCTCGTCCGAATGCTTAAACCGGAAAATCGTCTTGGGAACGCCAATCTGGTTGTTGAAGTTTCCTTCCGTCGCGACCGTCTTGAACTGCTCGGAAAGAACCGTCTTCAGCATTTCCTTCGTCGTCGTCTTGCCGTTCGAACCGGTCACCGCAATTTTCTTCAGCTTGAAAAGCCTCTGGTAGCCCTTGGCAAGCTTCAAGAGCGCAGCGTTCGTATCATCGACAGGAACATAGACATCCGCCGAAAAATCCTTTGCGCGGTTTTCATCCATCACAGTCATCAAAGCTCCTTTTTCCATCACCTGAGGAATAAATTCATGCGCATCGAAACGCGCGCCTTTCAACGGCCAATACACCACTCCGGGCATCGCTTCGCGGCTGTCGAAACAAAGCTTCACCTTGCGCTTCGAGGCCCGCGCCGAAAGGCCCACCGGTTCGCATTCGAGAATCGCGCAGAGTTCGCCGACGGTCAAATCCAAATTCTGAGTCTGTTTTGAAATCGCCATTATTTCATCTCCCGAAGGATGATTTCATGATCGTCGAAATGATGCTTGGTCGTTCCGATTATCTGGTAGTTTTCGTGCCCCTTTCCGGCGACAACAAGCATATCGCCAGCCTGCAAGGCGTGGCAAGCCTTGGAGATAGCCTCTTCGCGGGAAACGACGACGCAGAATTTTTTCGAATGCATTCCGCTCACGATTTCCGCAATAATCGCTTCGGGATTTTCCGTCCTCGGGTTGTCCGACGTGACCCAGGCGAAATCCGCATCCCGTTCCGCAATCGCTCCCATGATATGGCGCTTGTTCCTGTCACGGTCGCCGCCGCAGCCGAATACGACGGAGAGCCTGCCCTTGCACAGGGAACGGGCCGTGCGAAGGACGCGCTCCAAGGCATCCGGTGTGTGCGCATAATCCACGATGACGCGGCGCAGTCCGTCGTTAAAAGTCACCTCGAACCGACCCGGAACCTTGACCGTCAAGAGAGCC
>CAVKXR010000032.1:0-16406 GCA_963660275.1 Oscillospiraceae bacterium | reverse complement strand
TTCCCCGGTCTGCGTCCGCCGCGGCGGACAAGCCGGGGAATGACAGTGCACGGAAACAGTTCGCTTCAAATTCCCGCTTTCCGTGTCCCTCGTACCGTTTCCCAAAAGCCTAGACGTCCGCTGTTCATCTCCATCAAAAAAATCCTCCATTACGACTTGACAAAATTCAAAGCTTTTTACTATCTTTGGAGCGCATCCTTTGGAGGGATGGCCGAGTGGTTGAAGGCGCACGCTTGGAAAGCGTGTTTACTTAACTGTAACGAGGGTTCGAATCCCTCTCCCTCTTCTAAACTTTACAAGGTGGCTTATGTCCAATCATCGCGTTTACCTTGACGATATTTATGCAAGCGAAGCCTGCAAAGGTTCTACGTTCCGCGCTGTTGTAATGATGGCACAAGAAGCTCGCTTTATCAACGAACAGGCTCGCGCGGGTTATCTCCAACTCTCGATGAAGCCCACCACGATTGCGATGGACAAGTTTAAAGCGGACCGCCTCAAGGTGCTCAGCCGTCAAGAGGCGGAAGAGCGCGAAAGGGCAAAAGAAGCCGAAGCGAAAGAGGCTAAAGGTCGTTCCGGGAGGGGGGATGCGGCAATGTCTGCAGATGCCGCTAACGACGCTTTCGGTATTTAAAGCGAATTTTCCGTTCTCCAAAAGGTGACCGTCATGGTCGCCTTTTCTATTTTTTGGGAAAATTTTGCAGGTAAAAGATGAGCCGAGACATTCTTGCAGATATAGTCGCAAAACGCAAAGCGGACCTGGAGCGTCTGGGAATCGCATTTGGGCATAATCGCCCTAAGCGCGAGCGCCCATTGCATCCTTTTATCGAAAAACCCGGAACCATTCTCGAAATCAAGCGGTCTTCCCCCTCCAAGGGAAATATCGCCATGGACCTCGATCCCAAAGCGACCGCCCAAAAATATGCCGCGGCGGGAACGTCTGCCATTTCCGTCTTGACAGAATCGAACTATTTTCACGGTTCTCTTGCCGATTTGGAATGCGTCGCCGGCGGCGCACCGGACGTCGCCATTCTCCGCAAGGATTTTCTTCTCTTTCCCGAAGAGATTGATGTCGCATACGATTTCGGAGCGGATGCCGTTCTTCTTATCGCCCGGATTCTCTCGGACGAAAATCTCCGAAAGATGGCGGGACGCGCCCGGGAACTCGGGATGATTCCCTTTGTCGAAGTCCGCACCGAGGATGACCTGCGCAAGCTGAAGCTCGTACAAAAGGACGGGGCGACCGTCGCCGGCGTAAACGCCCGGGATTTAAAAACCTTTGCGATGGATCCGCTGATTCCCGCCGCCTTCCGCAAGCATCTGGGCCAAAGGGCTGTTTTTGAAAGCGGAATCCTTTCGCCCGAAGACGCAGCCTTTGCGAGAAAGCTCGGCTTCGAGGGAATCCTCGTCGGAGAAGCCGCTGCCAAAAATCCCGACAGCGCACGGGACTTGGTAAAGGCGTTCCTAAACGCAAAACCGGACCGCTACGGGACATTCTGGAAGCGTATTGCGGAGATGCGCGAATCGGTCCGCGGAAACTTTCCCGGAAAACCTCTCGCAAAAATCTGCGGCATCACGAATGCCGAAGACGCGAACCTCGCCGCGGAACTCGGCGCGAACATGCTGGGATTTGTTTTCTACGGCAAAAGCGCAAGAAAGACCGACGAACAATCCGTCCGGGAAATATCGCAAAAGCTCGTCGAAAAATTTGGCGAAGCGAAACCGCTTCTCGTCGGAGTTGTCGCGGAAAACGGTTCCCCGGAAGAAGCATCAGCCCTTTCGCTCGCAAGCGAAGGCATCCTCGATGGCATCCAGTTTCACGGTTGCCAGACGTCCAAGCCGGAAAATTCCGATTTCGGCTATTATGATGCGAAACGTATCCAGACAGAAATCCAGGCGGAAAATATCCGGAAAAACTACCGGCTGTCCTGTCCGCGGACGCTTATCGATACGTTTCATCCCGAAATCGTCGGCGGGACGGGAAAGCGGATTGACGATGCTCTTGTCGATACGGTCCGACAAAAGAATGCGCTCTGGATGGCCGGAGGCATTTCTCCCGAAAACATCGGAGAAATCATCGGACGCTTTCAGCCCGAACTGGTCGATTTGTCCTCCTCGCTAGAAGAAGTTCCCGGGAAAAAAGATCCGCAAAAACTTCGAAAGTTTTTCAAAGCGGTTCGTTAAAAGTTTCGCCGAATTTTCCACACAAAAACAGCCGCCTCGAAAAGGCGACTGTCGTTTGAAGTGGAGGTGAGGAGAGTCGAACTCCTGTCCAAAACCGCATCCCTGTTCATTCCTACGTGCGTTTCCTTCGTATTTAAGTTCTCGCCGGTTTTCACGCCCGAGAAGGTCGGCGCAAATTCCAGCCAGCTCCGAGAATTTCGGACCGCGCCCCGGAACATGACGCATTCCTATCCCACTTTGCGACCGGAGATCCTTTTCCCGTGGGAGGGGAAGAGGTTCCGGCGTTGCTATAAATTAAGCAGCGAGTGCGTATTCTTCGTTAGCACTTATTGTTTTCCGGTTTTTTAACGAGGCCAACCAGACCCTCGGCACGCAACTCACACTTCAGCAGCCCTGTCGAAACCAGAGCACCCCCAAGTGAGAAGACATTTCAAATATAACAAACTTTATCCGGGAAAACAATCCAAGCTAAAAAGCTCTGGCCAAAGACAGGCCCCTGTCGATAAAACGCGCCTTTTTATGTCGCCCATCGGATTTCAAATTCAAAATATCCTATATTCGGATTTTCACAATCAACCATAACCTGAAAATGATTCGAAAAATATTCCAGATTCTTGCCGCTTCAGCGATATTTCTATCCATTGCGGCTTGTAGCAACGACAAAGCCTTGGAAAACAAGGTTTTTTGCGTAAACGATCTTGGCCACAAGAAAGTCGGCGTCCAGATTGGCAATACGGCGGACATTTATGCTTCTGACTTCGGAGGCGACACCGCCAAAATTCAGGTGGAACGTTACACGAAGCTCGCCGATGCCATCCAGGCGCTTCTCCAGGGAAAAATCGACGCTGTTCTCAGCGACGACCAGCCGGCCAAAGCTTTTGTCGAACAGAATCCGTCGCTCCGAATCCTTGACGAAATTTTTGTCGAAGAAACTTATGCCGGAGTTGTCGCCAAGGGAAACGAGGCTCTCCTCGACAGCGTAAACGCCGCTATCCGCAAGCTCAAGTCCGACGGAACTTACGATTCCATCTTCAACACATACATCAAAAAAAGCGGCTCGTTCCACTATACCCAAAAGGTCAAGGACGCTCCCAAGCTCATCCTTTCGACCAATGCGCAGTTTCCGCCTTACGAGTATCACACGGGAGAGGGCATCGTCGGCATCGATATCGAAATCTGCAAATACATCGCGGATTATCTCGGGCGTTCGCTTGAAATCCAGGACATCGAGTTCGATGCCATCATCAATGCGATAAGTTCCGGCAAGGCGGACATCGGATTTTCCGGATTCACCGTCACCGAGGAACGGAAACAGTCCATCAATTTCACCGATACATACGCCGACAACAAGGTTGTCATCGTTGTCCGCGGCGATGCAAAAGCGGTTTCCAATGAAAGTATCGGAGATCATTTCTACAAGAATTTCGTCAAGGATGCGCGTTGGAAGTATATCGTCCAGGGGCTCGGAAACACGCTGCTCATTTCCTTCTTCGCGGCGCTTTTCGGCATTTTCGTGGGTTTCCTTATCGCGATCGTCCGGGCGAACAACGAGATGAACGGCAGCTTCAAAGTCTTGAATGCGCTCGGAAAGGCTTATGTCGCCATAGTCCGCGGAACGCCGATGATGGTCCAGCTGCTTATCATCTACTACATCGTCTTCTCGTCGGTGAACATCAACAAGATTTTGGTTGCGATTATCGCTTTCGGCATCAACTCGGGAGCCTACGTTTCCGAAATCATCCGAGGCGGAATCAAGGGCGTAGATCCGGGGCAAATCGAAGCGGGCCGCAGTCTCGGGCTCCGTTTCCGTACGATTCTCGTTTCGATCGTCTATCCGCAAGCGGCGAAAAATTCACTGCCCGCTCTCACCAACGAATTCATTTCGCTTATCAAGGAAACGTCGATTTGCGGCTACATCGGTCTCACCGACCTGACGCGCGCAGGCGATATCATCCGCAGCACGACTTACGAAGCGATGCTTCCGCTTCTCGCCGTCGCAGCCATCTATTTTATCCTCGTCGCGGGCCTTTCGGCATGCGTCGCTCGTCTCGAAAAAAGGTTGAAGAAAAATGAACGATAATCGTGAAATTCTCATCCAGATCAAGAATCTGGGCAAGTCCTACGGGGACAAGCAAATTTTGAAGGACATTTCCCTCGACATTCACAAGGGCGACGTTATCGCGGTCATCGGGCCTTCCGGCTGCGGCAAATCGACGTTTTTGCGTCTGCTGAATCTTCTGGAACGTCCGACCGGCGGCGACATTCTGCTCGACGGCAAGAGCATCCTCGCCAAGGATGTTCCGAGCCATCTCGTCCGCGAGCGAATCGGCATGGTTTTCCAGCAGTTCAACCTGTTCAAGAACATGACCGCGCAAAAGAACATCATGTTTGCCCCGGTCAAGCTCGGAAAAATGACTGCCTCCGAAGCCGAAGCGAAATCGCTCGAACTTCTCGAACGGATCGGGCTTTCCGATCGGGCGAACCACTACCCGGCACAGCTTTCCGGCGGGCAGCAGCAGCGTATCGCTATTGCGCGGGCTCTAGCCATGAATCCCGAAGCGATTCTTTTTGACGAACCGACCAGCGCGCTCGACCCGGAAATGGTCGGCGAAGTGCTCAAGATGATGAAAAGTCTTGCCGATTCCGGAATGACGATGGTCGTCGTTACGCACGAGATGGGTTTCGCCCGCGAAGTCGCCAACCGGGTACTCTTCCTTGCTGACGGCATCATCAAGGAAGACGGCACGCCCGAAGAAGTTTTCGATAATCCAAAGGACGAACGTCTCAAGGAGTTTCTTTCCGCTCTCCGAAAATAGGATGGGCGAACATAGAACGGAAAAAGGCCTTGCCCGCAAGCAAAGCCTTTTTTGTATTCAAACCAAAAGATTATCCCAGCTTGTTTACGATAAGCGTCTTGGCGGCAAAGGTTTCCCGGTTTATCCATTTCACCAAAAGGGAAACCTTGTTCGAGGCGTCTAGGGCGTTCCAGTAGGCGTCGAGCGTCTTTTCCGCGGATTCGAAAATCGGCATCCATTGGGGAACTCCTTCAAAGGACGGAATCGGGTTTCCATTCGTCACGTAGGTCGAGATGAAATGCCCGAGGCCTGGCAGCGCCTTCTCGTAGCTGAACGTTTCGCGGATGCAGCCCGCTTCTTCCGAGTTGTCCGCGGACTTGAGAATCGAAAGCTGGTAGATGGACGGATTCGGTTCGCGGTAGGTGATTCCCGAAATGCGCGGCGTAAAGTTTGGCGCGTCGTCCTCGTATTCCCTGGTCGAAAGGGCGCTTTCAAAGGTTCCGCCCAGGCGGAGTGCGTCAAAAATCGTATCGGTCTGGTCCCCGTTCGTCACGATGTGGGCGTTCGGCAGGCTGCGCACCGGATAATAGATGATCAGGTGCGGATCGGAAAGCTTGCTTTCGTCAAAGGCTCGCGTCCTGACGAATCCCGAATCTTCTAGTTCAAAGACGCGGTTCCGGCTGTTTTCGCTGCGTCCCATGATCCAGTAAACCTGGACAAGGGACTTGCCGTCCGGAGAGGTTCCGAGTACGATGCCTCGGCCGGGGTAAGGATTGGCGGACAGGGTTTGAAAGTTTTTTTCGGCTTTGGATTGATAGCTCATCGGGAACCTCGCGTTTTGATTTTTCCCCGACAATATAGAAAAGCGCATGGGAGACTTTGCCGTTTTCTATTCGAATGCGAACTTTTTAAAATTTCTCCAAATTGTTTCAAATTGAAACATTCGGTGAAACACGTTTTCCGTTTTCCCGTTTTTTTAGCCATTTTATTTCAAATTTTTCGCAAAATATCCATTGGCACGATTCTTGCGTAGCAAAAGGCGAACAAAAAGCCGTATGATGCGGCGAAATTTTCAACAAACGAGGTAAACATTCCTATGATCAAGCCACTTGCAGACAGAGTTTTAATCGAACCCGCTCCGGCAGAAGCAAAAACCGAAAGCGGTCTTTATATTCCCGACAACGCGAAGGAAAAGCCGATGCAGGGAACAGTCGTCGCGGTAGGTCCCGGCAAGAAAGACGAATGCGGCAAGACTGTCGCGATGGACGTGAAAGTCGGCGACAAGGTTCTTTACGGCAAGTACAGCGGAACCGAAGTCGCGGTCGAAGGCAAGGACTATCTGATCGTCCGCGAAAGCGATATTTTCGCAATCCTCTAATAGGCAACAGAATTTATTGATTAGGAGAATTCAAAAATGGCAAAGCAACTGAAATTTGACGTAGCGGCCCGTGAAGCATTGATGAAGGGCGTCGATAAACTCGCCAATGCGGTAAAGGTCACCTTGGGCCCGAAGGGTCGCAACGTGATGATCGGTAAATCCTACGGCGCTCCGAATGTCACAAAGGACGGTGTGACCGTCGCCAAGGAAGTCGAACTCGAAGATACCTACGAGAATCTCGGCGCCCAGATGGCGAAGGAAGTCGCAAGCAAGACTAGCGACACCGCCGGTGACGGAACAACGACTGCGACGGTTCTCGCCCAGGCGATTACCCGCGAAGGTCTCAAGAATGTCGCAGCGGGCGCAAACCCGATGGACATCAAGCGCGGCATGGACAGCGCGGTGAACGCCGTCATCGAAAAGCTTTCGAAGATGGCCGTCAAGGTCAATGGCAAGGAACACATTGCGCAGGTCGCTACGATTTCCGCAAACAACGATGCCGAAATCGGTGAACTTCTCGCCAATGCAATGGAAAAGGTCGGAAAGGACGGCGTCATCACGCTTGAAGAATCGAAGACCGCCGAAACGACTCTCGATGTCGTCGAAGGAATGCAGTTTGACCGCGGCTACCTCTCCCCGTATTTTGCGACCAACACGGAAACGATGGAAGTTAGCCTCGAAAATCCGTTTATTCTGCTCTACGACAAGAAGATCAGCTCCATGAAGGATTTGCTCCCGATTCTCGAACAGGTCGCGAAGCAGGGCAAGGCGCTCCTCATCGTTGCCGAAGATGTCGATGGCGAGGCTCTCGCTACGCTCGTCGTGAACAAGATCCGCGGAACGCTGAAAGTCGCCGCTGTCAAGGCTCCGGGATTCGGTGACCGTCGCAAGGCGATGCTCCAGGATATTGCGATTCTGACCGGCGGACAGCTCGTTTCGGAAGAAACAGGCGCAAAGCTCGAAGACGCTCCGATTACGGTTCTCGGACGCGCAAAGTCCGTCACCATCACCAAGGACAATACGACGATTGTCGAAGGCGCAGGCGATGCTGCCGCGATCAAGGCGCGTGTCGGCCAGATCAAGAAGCAGATCGAGACGACGACCAGCGATTACGACCGTGAAAAGCTCCAGGAACGCTTGGCGAAGCTCGCCGGTGGCGTCGCTGTGATCAAGGTCGGTGCCGCAACCGAAGTCGAAATGAAGGAAAAGAAGGACCGAGTCGATGATGCGATGCATGCAACCCGTGCCGCAGTGGAAGAAGGTATCGTTCCGGGCGGTGGAGTGGCGCTCATCCGTGCGGCGAGTGCGATTGACGAACTTAAGTTCGACAACGCCGATGAACAGACTGGTGCGAAGATTATCCGTCGCGCCATCGAAGAACCGCTTCGCCAGATTGTGAAGAATGCGGGTCTCGAAGATTCCGTCATCGTGAACAAGGTCAAGGAAGGCAAGGACGGCTTCGGCTACAATGCCAAGACGGATGCCTATGAAGATCTCATCAAGGCTGGCGTTATCGATCCGGCGAAGGTGACCAAGACCGCTTTGAAGAATGCATCTTCCATTGCGTCGATGCTTCTCTCGACGGACTGCGTTATCGCTGAAAAGAAGGAAGACAAGCCCGCTCCGATGCCGCAGGGCATGGGCGGCGGAATGGGCGGAATGATGTAATCGTTCCAAATTCCGTTGGACTGGCACAGCGCCGCAAATGCGGCGCTGTGCTGTTTTTTAAACGAGCTGTTTCAAAATTAAACGGAATTTTCTGTTCAGCGCGGCCTTTTCCGTCAAAGCGCAAGTGGCACGCATTTTGCTGTTAAAATTCCAAAGTTTAAATGATGAAAGGAAAATCATGTCCGAAGAAAACAAGAACCCTGAAAACGACGATATCGTCAAGAAAGCAGAAGACGCGATGAATTCCGCTAGCGAAAAGTCGGCAGAACAGAAAGCCGAAACGGTTGAAGCGAAAGAGAATACCGCCAATCCCGACGAAGTTTCCGAACTCGACAAGGCCAAAGCGGAAATCGAAACGCTCAAGGCGCAAGTCGCCGAAAGCAAGGACCGCTATGTCCGCCTGATGGCGGAATTTGACAATTTCCGCCGTCGCACTGCCAAGGAACAGCTGGATTTAATCGAAACGGCTAACGCCAAGCTCCTCGAAAAGCTTTCGGAAGTTCTTGACAACTTCGAGCGCGCCGCCCATCCGGATAACAACAAGCAAAAGGACTATGATGCTTTTGCCAAGGGCATCCAGATGATTCACGACCAGTTTGCGAAGATTTTGAAGGATGCGGGGCTAGAACAGCTCGATCCGGTCGGGGAGCCTTTTGACCCGAACTACCACGAAGCCCTCATGCGCCAAGCCTCGGACAAGATTCCCGAATCCCACGTGATTCAGGTTTTCCAGAAAGGCTACAAGCTCAAGAACAAGCTTTTGAAAACCGCAAAAGTCATTGTTTCTTCCGGTGCCGCTTCAAAATGAAACGCTTCCCGAAGGAAACCGCCAAAACAACAAATTTAAGGCACTTCGAACATTGGCACGCATTTTGCTAACTCAAGTGCGAAAAAAAATGAAGGAGATTCATCTATGAGTAAGATTATCGGTATTGACTTGGGAACGACCAATAGCTGCGTTGCCGTCATGGAAGGCGGCAAGCCTGTCGTTATCGCCAACGCGGAAGGCTTTCGCACGACTCCGTCCATCGTCGCTTTCGGCAAGAACGGCGAACGTCTGGTCGGTCATGTCGCGAAGCGCCAGGCGATTACCAACCCGGAAAACACGATTTATTCCATCAAGCGGTTTATGGGTCGTCGCGCGGGAGAATGCAGCGATGCGGAAAAGCATATGCCTTACAAGATTGTCGGTTCGGGCAACGACCTGCTCCGCGTAAAGATCGGCGATAAGGAATTTGCACCTCCCGAGATTTCGGCGATGGTTCTGCAGGCGATGAAGAAAACCGCCGAAGATTACTTGGGACAGCCGGTCACGCAGGCCGTAATTACAGTCCCTGCCTACTTTAGCGATTCCCAGCGCCAGGCAACAAAGGATGCGGGAAAAATCGCGGGCCTTGACGTTCTCCGTATCGTGAACGAACCGACCGCCGCGGCCCTTGCCTACGGTCTTGATTCGAAGAAGAGCGAAAAGGTTGCGGTCTATGACCTCGGCGGTGGAACTTTCGATATTTCCATTCTTGAAATCGACGACGGCATGTTCACCGTCAAAGCGACCAATGGCGATACGATGCTCGGCGGAGACAACTTCGACGAAGTCATCATCGACTGGATTAACGACGAATTCAAGAAGACGAATCCGGGCATCGATCTGAAGAGCGACAAGATGGCCTTGCAGCGTTTGAAGGATGCTGCGGAAAAGGCGAAAATCGACCTCTCCGCGACAACTTCGACGAACATCAACCTGCCGTTCATCACGGCGGACGCGACCGGTCCGAAGCATTTGGACCTGACGCTCACCCGCGCAAAGTTCGACCAGATTACCGCTCACCTGGTGGAACGTACCGTCGGACCGTGCAAGAAGTGTCTGCAGGATTCGGGCCTGAGCCTTTCCGATATCGACGAAGTGATTCTCGTCGGCGGATCGACCCGTATTCCGGCGGTCCAGGCAAAGGTCAAGGAATTTTTCGGCAAGGAACCGAACAAGGGCGTGAACCCGGATGAAGTCGTCGCAATCGGTGCGGCTGTCCAGGGCGCAGTCCTCTCGGGCGATTCTTCCGTGAAGGATGTCCTTCTGCTCGATGTGACTCCGCTTTCCCTCGGTATTGAAACGCTCGGCGGTGTGATGACAAAGCTTATTGACCGCAACACGACCATTCCGACCAAGAAGAGCCAGGTGTTCAGCACCGCTGAAGACAACCAGTCCGCGGTAACGATTCATGTTCTGCAGGGCGAACGCACATACGCCCGCGACAACCGTACGCTCGGACACTTCGACCTCACCGGTATCAGCCCGAAACCGCGCGGAGTGCCGCAGATCGAAGTCACTTTCGACATCGACGCGAACGGCATCGTCCACGTCAGCGCCAAGGACAAGGAAACCGGCAAGGAACAGTCCATCAAGATTACGACTTCGAGCGGTCTTTCCGAAGCGGATATCGAACGCATGAAGAAGGACGCCGAGGCGAACGCTGAAAAGGACAAGGCTGACCGCGAACGCGAGGATGCGAAAAACCGCGCCGAGCAGACCGTCTATCAGGCCGAAAAGCAGCTGAAGGAAGTCGGAGACAAGATTCCGGCAGACACGAAGAGCCAGCTCGAAGCCGCTATCCAGGAAATCAAGGACAAGAAGGAAAACGGCTCGAAGGACGAAATCGATGCCGCAATCAACAAACTGCAAAGCATGATTTCCTCGATGGCCGGAGCCGCCCAGGGCGGACCTTCTGCAGAAGCCTCTTCCGCTCCGCATACAAGCGAAGCCCCGAAGGGAAACGGCAAGAACGACGGTCCGATCGATGCCGACTACACGGTTGTCGATGACGACAAGAAGAAATAATGCCTCTTGCGGATTAAAGAATAACGAGGATTTTCCTTTCGCGAGGAAGGGAAATCCTTTTATGTATTTTTAACGATTCATTTTACACGGAACGGATTATGGCAGAGAAAAGAGATTACTACGAAGTATTGGGCGTTGCGAAGGACGCAAGCGCGGACGACATCAAGCACGCCTATAAAAAGCTCGCCATCAAGTATCACCCGGACAAGAATCCCGGGAACAAGGAAGCAGAGGAAAAGTTCAAGGAAGCTGCCGAAGCCTATGAAGTGCTTTCCGACCCGAAAAAGCGCGCCCAGTATGACCAGTTCGGCCATGCGATGCCGGGCGGCGGTGCTGGAGGCGCAGGCGGTTTTGGTGGCGGTTTCAGCAATTTTGAAGACATCTTTAGCCAGTTCGGCGATATTTTTGGTGGCGGATTTGGCGGATTCGGTCGGTCGTCAAGATCTTCGCGCCAAGGTCCTCCGCGCGGTCAGGATCTCCAGATTCGGATTGCCCTTTCCTACAAGGAAATTCTCACGGGAACGACCAAGAAGGTTCGTTTGAAACGCTATGCGCCTTGTACGGAATGCGCGGGCAAGGGCGGCTCGGATGTGAAGACATGCCCGACGTGCAAAGGCTCGGGACGCATCCAGCGCGTTACCCGTTCGTTTTTCCAGATGGTCAGCGAAACGACCTGTCCGGATTGTGGCGGCCTCGGCGAAGTCATCGGAAAACCGTGCTCCGTTTGCCACGGCGAAGGTCGGAATCTCGAAGAGGAAACCATATCCATCAAGATTCCGGTCGGCATTTCGGAAGGCCAGTATCTGACGCTTCGTGGCGAAGGCCATTCGGGTCCGCGGGGCGGAGCCTCGGGCGATCTTCTCGTCGTCATCACCGAAAAGAAGGACGACTTTTACACGCGCGAAGGCGACGATCTGCACTGTTCGATCGACATCCCGGTCTATAAGCTCGCTTTGGGCGGGACGCAGCGCATCCCGACGCTCGAAGGCGGAGAACTTTCTATCAAGATCCAGGCCGGGACAAAACCCGGATCCGTGTTCCGCTTAAAGGAACAGGGACTGCCACCGCTCAACGGCAGGAGCCGCGGAAGCCTCTTTGTCGAGGTGAACGCTTCCATTCCGACCGACCTTTCTTCCAAGGAAAAGGACCTTTACAAGCAGCTCGCCGAACTTCGCAAGGACAAGGACACCGCGAAGGATGAAAGCTTGCTTGAAAAAGTCAAGGGATTCTTTTCTTAGGCAAAAATCATGAATGTCAAGATTCTTCCCCAGCCGGACGATGTGACATGCGGACCGACCAGCCTTCATGCCATCTACCATCACTACGGCTATAAAATTTCCCTTCCCAAGCTGATCGATGAAATCGAGATGCTTGAAGGGGGCGGAACTTTGGGTGTATTTTTGGGCCTAGACGCGCTCAAGCGCGGATTCGATGCGACAATCCATTCCGTAAACCTGCAGATTTTCGACCCGACATGGGTCGATCTTTCCATGGAGGCGCTTGCCGAAAAGCTCCGGCTGGAATACGCCGCGAAGAAGCGCGCGAAGCTCCGGCTCGCCATCAAGGCGTATATCCGCTTTCTCGAAGCGGGCGGCGTCATCAACCTCAAGGACTTTAGGCCCGGGCTTTTCGACCGCTACTTTAAAAAGGACGTTCCGCTTATCGCCGGCGTTTCTACTACATTTTTATACCAGAGCAAGCGCGAATACACGAACTCGGAAAACATGTCCGTCTTCGACGATATTCACGGCGACCCGATGGGGCATTTCATCGTCGTCTATGGCGAAAACGACGAGAAGAAGTTTCTCATCGCCGACCCGGACAGCACCAACCCGATAGCCCACAACAACTACTACGAAGTGGAGCGCAACCGTCTGGTGCACAGCATCCTGCTCGGCATTCTCACCTACGACAGCCTGATTCTCGCCATCCAGCCGAAGAAAAAATGAAAAAGATCATCGTTGTAAACAACCCGAAGAACTGGAAGTTCCACGTCCCGGAAGTCGATATCGTCTCGGCAAAGGATTATCTGACGAAAACCGATTACACCATGATGCGCAACGTGCGCGTCTTTAACCTCTGCCGGGATTACAGCTACCAGAGCAAAGGCTACTATGTCTCGCTCCTCGCGGAGGCGCGCGGCCACAAGGTGATTCCGAATGTCAAGAGCATCCGGGATTTTAAGGCTCCGGCGGTTGTCAAGAACATTTCGGACGAAATCGATGACCTTATCCAGAAGAGCCTGAAGAAGCTGACCGGCACCGAGTTCACGCTGTCGATTTACTTCGGGCAGAATGTCAGTCCGCAATATCTCGAACTTTCCGAGGAACTCTACCGCCTCTTCCAGGCTCCCTTGCTTCGAGCCCATTTTGTCTTCAAGAAGAAATGGCTCATCCAGAGCATCGGGCCTATCTGCGTAAACGAAATCCCGGAATCCCATCTGGAAATGGTCGACCAGTTTGCGAAGGAATACTTTGACAAGAGCCGTTTCACGTCGGCGCACCCGGACGAATATCTCTACGACCTCGCTATCCTGGTCAATCCCGACGAAAAGGAACCGCCGTCCAACGCCAAGGCTATCCAGAAGTTTATCGCGGCAGCGGAAAAGACAGGCTTCCGCGTCGAACTGATTACGAAAAAGGATTATCACCGCGTCGGGGAATTTGATGCGCTCTTCATTCGGGAAACGACAAACGTAAACCATCACACCTATGCGTTTGCGAGACGCGCCCAGTCCGAAGGAATCGCTGTCATCGACGACCCGGACAGCATTCTCCGCTGTTCGAACAAGGTCTATCTGCAGGAGCTGATGACCGTCGGAAAGATTCCCGCCCCGCACACGATTATCGCCCATTCCGAAAACCGCCACGAGCTTTCCAAGGCTATCGGTTTCCCGATGATTCTGAAGGCTCCGGATTCGAGCTTTTCCATGGGAGTGGTGAAAGTCAAGAATGAAGAGGAACTGCAGGCCCAGCTGGACAAGATGTTCGAAGGGAGCGACCTCATCATCGCTCAGGAATTCACGCCGACGAAGTTCGATTGGAGAATCGGCATTTTGGACGGGCGTCCGTTCTATGCGTGCCGTTACTATATGGCAAAGGACCATTGGCAAATCTACAACTGGAATTCCAAGAACAAGGACGAGGTCTGCGGGCTTTACGACTGCGTTCCCCTCGACGACGTTCCCCACGGAATCATCAAGGCGGCTCTCCGCGTCGCGGCCCTTATCGGCAACGGGCTTTACGGAGTTGACCTCAAGGAAGTGGACGGCAAGCCGATGGTCATCGAAGTGAACGACAACCCGAGCATCGACGATGGCGTCGAAGACCAGCTCGGCGGCGAAAAAATCTACTTGAACGTCATGCATTCCCTGCGCCGCAGAATCGAGGAACGCATGAACTCGGCGCAGCAACGCTTGCTGCAACATCACGGAATCGATTCGTTTGTATGAAATCACCCTGGCACATTTTTGAACGGTTCGGGCTTGAACTCGAATACATGATTGTTTCCAAGGATTCGGAAAAGGTCCTTCCCAAAGTCGATGCGGTTTTAGGCAAGGACGAAAAAGGCGAGAACCTTTCGGATGTGGAACACGGGCCGGTCGGACTTTCGAACGAACTCGTTTCGCATGTCCTGGAATTCAAGTGCGCGGAACCTACGGAGACGCTCGCCGGTTGGGATGAAAAATTCCACCGGGAAATCCTCTCCGCAAACGAGAAGCTTTCGGCTATCGGCGGGGAACTTCTCCCGTCCGCGGCGCATCCTTTCATGGACCCGATGACGGAAACCGTCCTCTGGCCTTACGACTGCAACGAAATCTACGAAGCGTATAATCGCATTTTCGACTGCCGCGGACACGGCTGGGCGAATCTGCAATCGACGCACCTGAACATTTCCTTTTCTGGGGATGAAGAATTTGGAGTGCTCCATGCGGGAGTCCGCCTCTTGCTTCCGCTGATTCCGGCGGTCGCCGCTTCGAGCCCCTATCTGGATTCGCGGTTTACCGGCTTCAAGGACGCCCGCATCGAAACCTACCGCCACAACCAGGAAAAGATTCCGAGCATCACGGGCAAGGTCATTCCCGAAGCGGTCTTCACCGAGGCGGACTACAATCGGTTTATCTTCGAAAAAATCGAAAGGGACATTGCGCCTTTCGACAAGGAAAAGCTCCTGAACCACTTTTTCCTGAACAGTCGCGGAGCCATTGCGCGCTTTGACCGCGGAGCGATCGAAATCCGGCTGGTCGATATCCAGGAATGCCCCAAGGCGGACGTCGCCATCGCGGAATTTGAAGTCGCGATTCTCAAGGCTCTTGCGAACGGAATTTTTGCCTCACAGGCTTTGCAGCGGGCTTTCGATACGGATCGTCTGGTGAAGATTCTCTTTGCGACCGTGAAGGATGCCGAAGATGCTGTGATTGACGATGCGGATTATCTTCGGCTGTTTGGAATCGAGGCGACTTCCATGCGGGCTTCGGATTTGCTGAAGGAAATTTTCGCAAAGGTCCGCGGAAACATTTCCGAAAAATCGCGGGACGTGCTCGAACGGATTCTCGAACGCGGAACGCTTGCGAGCGCCCTTTTCAAGAGGCTCGGAGCGACACCGTCCCGTGAAGACTTTGTCCGCGAATACGCGAGGCTTGCTCGGTCGCTAGCGGAAAACACGCTCTATGGCTAAGCGGAAATTTTCCGTTTTTCTTAGCTGCGAACACGCTTCGAACGCGGTTCCGGAATTTTTGTCCCGATACTTCAAGGGGCGCGAAACCCGGAAGGTTCTCGGTACGCATCGCGCGTATGACATCGGAGCGGCGGATGTCTTTTGGGATTTAGCCAAGATTCTCCGGCCCGCTTATGCGATCCAGGGAGCCTATACGCGGCTCGCTATCGATTTGAACCGGAACAGCGACAGGAATCACCGCTATTCCGAATACACGGAAAACATTTCCGAAACCGAAAAGAAATTCCTGGAAGGTTATTTCAAAGGTTATCGCGATGCTTTTCTCGGAGCGGCCAAGCGCGAACTTGTGCGAAAGAATTCCGCACCGATTTTGCACCTTTCGATTCACAGCTTCACCCCGGAGTTAAACGGCGAAGTCCGCAACGCCGATATCGGCATCCTCTACGACCCGGCGAGAAAAAGGGAAGCGGTATTTGCGAAAAGGCTTCGGGAAAATTTGAAAGCCTACGCACCGGAACTTCGCGTCCGGTTCAACTATCCCTATCTTGGAAAGACGGACGGTCACACGACCGCACTTCGGAAAATTTTCCCCCAAGAGAAATATCTCGGTTTCGAAATCGAAATGAACCAGGCGCTGCTCCAGCATTCTGCTTCGGAAGACATCGCGCAAATGCTCGCGGTTGCGGTAACGGAATAAGGCTTACTTCAAAAATCCGTATCGGTAAACCTGTGGGCGCAATTTGTCAGAAAGGGTTCGGTAGGCAGCGTCGAAGGCGGAAAAGTTCATGGGGCGGGAAGTTCCGGTTTCGTTCTGGGCTTTTAGCGCCATGCGGATTTGGTACCAGCCGACGTTTGGACTGTCCAGTTTGAACGC
>CAVKXR010000031.1:0-16452 GCA_963660275.1 Oscillospiraceae bacterium | reverse complement strand
CGATTGTCCTGAGCGAAAAACCCGCAGGAAGAAAGCCCGTAAAAACGCGCCTGGTCTCCCCGGAAAAACGCGATGACATGAAAAACTTCCTCCTCCGCGAAGTGGAAAACGGAAACCGCTGCTACTGGGTCGTGAGCCGCGTGGAACTCGACGAAGACGGAACGGCAAAAAGCGCCGCCGAAGTCGCTGAAGAGCTTTCGAGTTTTTCGACACGGTGGAAAGTCGGGATGATTCACGGGCAGATGGACGAAACGGAACGCGACGAAATTCTCGGGGAATTCGCCCGGGGGAATCTCCAGGTACTGGTCGCAACGACCGTTATCGAAGTCGGCGTGAACGTCCCCGAAGCGAACCTGATGGTTATCGAAAATCCGGACCGGTTCGGGCTTGCCCAGTTGCACCAGCTGCGCGGGCGTGTCGGCCGCGGAGAAAAGGAAGCCTGGTGCTTTCTGCTCATTTCGGAAAAGAATCCTGCCCACGAACGCCTAGCGCGCTTCGCATCCACCGAAGACGGATTCGAAATCGCGGAAATGGATATGCAGGAGCGCGGAGCGGGAAACCTCGAAGGTTCCGAACAGAGCGGAGCCTGGATCTTCCGCTGGTTCGACTGGATCCACGACAAGGATCTTATCCAAAAAATGCTCGACGTCGCCGAAGAAATTCTCGACAACAAGCCGAACTTTTCCCGGGAAGTCCAGGAAAAAATCCAAAAGTGGTATGCAACGCTCCCCCAGGGAAACGCCGACGGCGTGCACTAGATTGTCCGCATCGCAATGCCCAGGACGACAAGGCCTAGCGCAATCGCAGAAAGAACAAGTTCCACAAACGCAACCTTTCGAAGTCCAGGGGAAAAGGCAAAAACCTTTTCGCCGTTCGGCAAACGCTTTCGGCGGTAAGTCCAGTTCAAGCCCGCGATAAAGGAAAGGCAAGCGCAAAATCCCGAAGCCAAAAGGGCGTAGAGATAATCCTTGCAGTCTAGGAAAAGGAAATTTCCCGCATCGAGCGAAAGCGAAAGGACGACACCGAAAAAGGCGAGGAAGACGCTTGAAATCTTGACATCTGACGGTTTGCGAAGGACTTCCACGCGATCGTCGAAAAAACGCTTCAAGTCCTCTTCCGAATAAACCTTGCCGTGCGATTCAAGAATTTTCTGGGCGAGGATGACGTTCTCCGGATTCCATTCGTCCTGCTTCTGCAGAATTTCGAGAAGCTCCTCGTCGGAAAAATTGCCGAGCATTTCCATGCTCACCTCGTCCGCACTCGAAACGCCAGCGCGAACGCCCGCTTCGAGAATCCGACGCGCCCGGTCGATATCCTTCGCATGGACCCGCACGATACACGAATCCGCTCCGCGGTTCTGGAAATCGAGCCCCAGCGGATCGCCGCCCATGTTCGCATCGTTCACGAGATTCGCTTCGATTGCATTTTCTTTGAGTAGATCGACAAGAGCTTTCGCTTCGTCAAGCAAGCCGAACGTTTCAAGGGTCATCCATTCCAACATTTCGCCCTGTTCAGACATGCTTCATCTCCTCGCGGATTCTTTCCCAGCCGCTTTCCGGAATCTGCGCCCCGACCACCTGGACGACTTCGTTCGCGACAAGGCTTCCGAGCGTTCCGGCGCATTCCATCGAATATCCCGACAGCATCCCGTAAAGAAATCCCGAAGCCCACAAGTCGCCGGCTCCCGTCGTATCGATAGCCTTCGCCGTCCCCGACTTCACCCGGAAAACTTTGCCGTCCGCAGCGATAAGCGCCCCGCGCGCACCGAGCTTCACGACTGCCACTTCGCAAATTCCGGCAAGCCTTTCGAGCGCGGCCTCTTCCGAAAGGCCCGTAAAGGCCTTCGCCTCTTCCTCGTTTGCGATGAGAATGTCGATTTCCCGCGCAGCAAAAAGTTTTTCAAAAAGCGCACGGCAATCGTTCACCACGCCAAACGAACCGAAATCCAGTGCGACTTTCGCCCCGAACCGATGCGCCATCTGCGCAGCCTTCACAAAGCATTCTTCACTGTAAGCCCGATAGCCTTCCAGATAGAGGATTCCGACATCGTCAAAAAGCTCCGGCGAAATTTCCGATGCGTAAAAATCGTTTGAAGCTCCCAGAAACGTAAACATCGTCCGTTCCGCATCCGGCGTCACCGCGGAAAGGACCGTTCCCGTCGCCAAGGAAGATTTCGTCATCCGGTTTTCCACGCCGCACTTTTCGAGATGTCGCGCGAACAGTTCACCGAATTCGTCGTTCCCGACTTTTGACAAGAAAGAAGCCTTGCCACCGAGCTTTGCCACCCCGACTATCGTGTTGCAGGCGGAACCTCCCGGCACAACTTGCGGATTCTTGGTCCGGGCAAGCAGTTTCCGGAGCATCGCCTCATCGACATGGTTCATGCCGCCCTTGGAAACATTCGCCTCGCCAATCCAATTGTCATCGACACAGGCAAGCAAATCGACCAGCGCTGCGCCAAAACCCAAGACTTTTTTCATAGAGAACCTTTATAAAAGCGCCGACCGTTCCGACGGGCGCTTTCCCTGATTAAAAACGACTTTTCCGATTCCGTAAGCGAAGCGATTCCGTTTTCGCTCACTTTCTTAAGAATCGCATTCAGCTCCTTTTCATTATCCAGATAGCGCACTTCCCCTTCGAGCGGTTCCGCGGCGTTTTTCGCCTTTCCTGGACGGCGTTCCGAAAGGTTTCCCCGGAGCCTGTCCCAGACGCGATTTTCGAAAAGATACATGCAGACAAACCCGGAAAGGATGCCGCCCAAGTGCGTAAAATGGGCAATCGTATCACCGGAGTTCGCAAAGAGAACATCCAGCGCGACAAAGACCCAGATGGCATGCTTGATCCGCATCGGCACGACAAAGAAAAGAAGGATCATCCGGTTTGGGAAAAGTTTCGCGTAGGCGACGAAAACGCCCATCAGCGCCCCGGACGCTCCGATGATGAGAGCCATCGGGGCCATCGCACCGAACAGGTAGAACGGGATGCTGAACACGCCCGCAAACACGGCGCAGAAAAGATACAGAATCCAGAAACGGCGAAACCCGATTTCCAGCGCGACATCGTCGCCGAACATCCAAAGGGCGAGCATATTGAAAACGAAATGCCAAAGATTCACATGCAAGAAAGCGTAGGTCAGAAAACGCCAGACATCCGTGTAGGCTACGGGAATCAGCGCGCCATAACCCAGAAAAAACGTCTCGATTCCCGCTAATCCAAGCAGGTTCGAAAGAAAGCATATCGCAAAGAAAACCGCATTGATAGAAAGCAGAATGCGGATCGGGGACGAGAGTTCTCTAAAGGGTTTCAGTCCGAACATCGGGCAGATCTCCGTTGCATAAATCATTGAGAATGGAAGCGGGAAGCATTTTCGAGACATCGCCGCCAAAGGACAAAATTTCCCGCACGGCGGAACTTGAGATCGCCGCGTATTCCGGCGCAACCGGGAAAAAAACGGTTTCCGAAAAAGGATTCAACAGGCGATTGTTCCAGGCAAGATTTCGCTCCGCATCGAATTCGGAAGAGGACCGGATTCCGCGGATTAAAAATTTTCCGCCGACTTTTTTTAGGTAATCTACCGTCAAGCCTTCAAAGGAATCCACGAAAACATTCGGCATCGTCCCGAGAGCTTTTTCGATAAGGCGCACCCGCCTTTCCAGAGAAAGAAACGGACGCTTTCGCCTGTTTACCCCGACCAGCACGACAACCGAATCAAAAAGCGCAGAAGCCTTTTGCACAATGTCGAGATGTGCCAGCGTAAAAGGGTCAAACGAACCGGCAAAAACGGCTTTACGATTCATGTTCCAAATCTACAAAGTTGCATGAAAAAAGACGAGAGAGCTTTCCCCGTAAGGACGGATTCGCCCGAGATTCGCCCACTCCGGAACGCTCCGGGACGGAACTTCAAAGACCGCGATTCCCGATGGCTGGAGCAATTCGATAAACGGTCGCAGGTCGGGATAAGCTTCCGTAAAAGGTGGGTCCGCATAGATAAAGTCAAAGCGTTCGTTTGCGGCTTTCGCCTTTTCAAGGAACTTCAACGCATCGGTCACGCACAGACGAAGCGATTCCGAGATTCCGAGCGACCTGTACGAAGCTTCGAGGGAACGCGCCTGGGAAAAATTTTTTTCGACAGCGACAACCGATTTTGCCCCGCGGCTGAGAAATTCAATCCCGACGATTCCCGAACCCGCAAAAAGATCGAGCACGCGAAAATCCGAGACATCCTGCAAGATATTGAACAGGGCTTCCCGCGCCTTCGCTCCGGTCGGGCGAGTCCTGAACGTTTGCGGAGAAGCGACGAGACGCCCGCGAAGCGTTCCGCCGGTAATTCGGATTGGCATCAGTTCGACGCGTAGATGACAAGCGTCATCGCAGTCAAGATTCCGTTCTTGCCGGAAGCGGTCATCCTTACGCGATCCACTCCTATACGGACGGGGCTTTTGGATAGAGCCTCGATAAAGCGCAGGACTGTCTGGAAATCCGCCGTGGATGTTACTTTATATGTAAAGGACTTGTAAACGCCAAAGTCCTCAACCTTCGGATTCTTTAATCCCGCAAAGCGCATTTTCCCGTTCGCATCTAGACCGCGGAGAGCGTCAAGTTCCCCGGCGATTTCGCTTTCCTTGACAAAGGGAATCGGACCGGGCTTCGGGGTTCCCGGCGCTTCGACTTTCGCCGAGATGACACCGTAAGCGGTAAGAGATGTCGCGGGTGCGTTTTCGGGAAGTTCCGGCGTCTTGAATTCGGCGCTTCCCATCTTGAGGCGTTCCAGGTAGTTCCGCTGGACATTCGGAGATTCCGCAACGCCGCGGATGTAGTAGAAGTTCGGCGCGGCGTATGTCAATTCGGCAAAGCTTACGCCATCCGGCGTCACCGCATTGACAAAGGCGAAAATCTGCGCCGCCATCGACTTTTCGTAAACGACCTTTTCCATCGGCAAGAAGGAAGCGAAGTCCGAACGTTTTTCCATTCCGAACATCGAAGGCTGCACATCCTTCACCACACGTTCCGCAGAACTCGCCAAGGCTTCGCGGACAGCGGCTTCCTCGGCTGCGGCGCGACGGCTCTCGATAGAACCTCCGGCAGTGGTCATCCGCCCGGACTGTCTGGAATTCAGTTCCGGTCCGACACGGCTCGGATCGTCTATTCCAAGCGTTTCGAGAATCGGCGTCGGGAAAACTCCTTCGAGCGCATGCGGAAGCCCAGCCACTTTCAAAAAGAGGACCCCGCAGACAAGCAAGACGACAAGCGAAAGAATGACAAGGACAAACTTTCTGGAACCGGACTTTTGCGTTTCCGGCGAGGCGACGACGACAGGGGCCGCCGGAACGGAAACCGGACGCGAAGCCGCTTCGATTAAATTCAGTTCGATCATGAATTCGCACTCCTCAAGGCTACTCCGATAGCTCCGGCACAGGAAAGTACATGCCTAGCGCTTTCTTCCTCGATGGGAAGGCGAATGTTCGCAAAGGAATCCATCGGAAGGACGGGAGAATCGCCAAGGACTTTTTTCAAGTGCTCGACGAAAAGAATGTCGGTCGCCAGTTCCCCGCAGAGCAGGTATTGCGGAGCCGAGACGCCGCTCAAATCCGCCACGCTCTGTACCTGCTTTTGGATATTCCCGGCGAGTTCCGCGTAAGCCTCTTCCCGAGCCTTTCCCGCCAGGTCGAACGTCGAAACGCAACGGAGCGCACGCAGGTCGTCTTTCGAAGCCCAAAGGAGCATCACTCCGGTAACGTCCGCCTTGATAACGCACTTTGCCTCGGACTCGAGACCGGAACCCGCTTCGAGAAGGTTCATGACGGAAAGCGCATCCACTTCGAGAATCTTCGGAGCGATCTGCTGGTTGCGGAATCCCTTGCGAATGGAATTCACCCACGTCTTGCGGAGCGCAATCATGAGAACGGTCCTCCCAGCATCCGCCGAGCCGCCGAGTTCCACAAAATCCAGGACATATTCGTTCACGTTCGTATTGATGAGCGTTCCCAGATACCATTCCACATATTCCCGGACATTTTTCGCTTCGGGCGGCACGAACAGTTCGCGGACCACAGCCCGAAACGACGACACCGTGAGGCCGACAGAACCGACCTGGATGTCTTCGTTTGCAGAAAGCCAAGTCTGGAGCGCCGCCTCGAAGGAGGAGACGTCGTCTAGCGGGTTCGTTTCCGTATCGAGAATCGCCGTTTTCACGACCTTCTTTTCCTGAGGGTCGTAAAGGGCGACCTTGAGCAGGACTTCGCCCGCTTCAATGCCTAGGTGCAATTTGGTATCGGCCATAGTATATCGTTCTGTTTTCTTTTAAAACTAGTCAAAAACGATAAAGGTGAGAATCTTTTCCGCCTTTTTTTTGCCGATTCCCGAGACTTTTTTCAAATCCCCGGGACCCGCAAAACGCCCGTGAAGCGAACGGTAGGCGACGATTTTTTCGGCAAGCTTCGGTCCCACGCCGTTAATCGCGCAAAGTTCCCCGACTGTCGCCCGGTTGATGGCTATCGGGAAGCGGACCGCGGGCTTCGCCTTTTGGGAACGTTCCCTTTTCGGTTTCCTCGCCTGTTCCGTTTTCTGCAACGCCGGACTTTCGGGTTGGCGGTCGATGGTCGCTTCGCGGGATTCTTCCGCATAGGAGAATTCCTCGATTTGCGGTACCGGATCCCACGGCGAGAACCTGACCAAAAGCCCGATAGCGAAAAGACAGAGCGCTAATATAAAGACCTTCTTCTCAGGCCCGTTCATCTGCCGCCTTCAAAAGGCCGAGGAACAGCGGAGCCGGCTTGAGCAGCGAACTTTTGAGTTCCGGGTGGAACTGGCAAGCCATGAAATACGGATGGTCCGAAAGTTCCATGATCTGCATGATGTCTTCGCCCTTCGCCTTTCCCGAGAACACGATGCCGCCCTTTTCGAGCCGCTCGACATATTTCGGATTGACTTCGTAGCGGTGGCGGAAACGTTCGCGGATTTCGGAAGCGCCGTAGATTTTTTCGGCAAGCGTTCCCTTGCGGATGAGAACGTCATGGCCGCCGAGGCGCATCGTCGCGCCCATTTCCTTGATCTTGTCCTGGCCGGGCAGATAGGCGATGACGGGTTCCTTCACATGGTGCGTCGGGGTTTCGGTTTCCATCGTCCCGGCATCCTTCATACCGCAGACGTGCCGCGCAAATTCCACGACAGCGAGCTGCATCCCGTAACAGATTCCGAGGAAGGGAATCTTGTGTTCGCGGACATAGCGGATGAGGACGATTTTTCCCTCGATTCCGCGGATGCCAAAGCCTCCGGGAACGATTACCGCATCGACGCCCTGCATATCGGCTTCGACTTCTTCGGGATGTGTTTCGAGCTTTTCCGTATCGATCCAGCGGATGACCACGTGAACGTCCAAGTGCGCCGAGACATGGTTCAACGCTTCGACAATACTCGCGTAGGAATCTTCGAGCCGCGTATATTTCCCTCCGATGGCGACCGTCAGCACCTTGCGCGGTTTCACCTCGTTCCGGTTCAGCGTATCGACCAGGCGGCTCCAGTCGTCGAGCTTGGGCGGCGCATAGATGCGGAGCTTCTTCAAAAGGATTTCGGGAACGCCTTCCTTGTCATAGACGAGCGGGCATTCATAGACATGCTTGACATCGACGCCGGAAATCACGTGGGAAGCGGGCAGGTTGCAGAAAAGCCCGATTTTTTCCTTGATGTGGGGCTTTAGGAATTCTTCGCAGCGCGCAATAATGATGTCCGGGTAGATGCCGCGTTCGTTCAGGTCGCGGACGGACATCTGCGTCGGCTTGGATTTCTGCTCCTTGACGCCGGACGGAATCGGGACATATGTCAGATGCACGAACATGCAGTTTTCGCTTCCGACTTCGTGCGAAAGCTGGCGGGCCGCTTCGATGAAGAACTGGTTTTCGAGGTCGCCGACCGTTCCGCCGATTTCGATCAGGACGACATCCGCGTTTTCGCCGTTCGCCACTTCGTAGAAATGTTCCTTGATGGCGTTCGTCACATGCGGAATGAACTGGACCGTGTGCCCCAGATAGTCTCCGCGGCGTTCCTTTTCGAGGATGAGCTTGAAGACCTTCCCCATGGTGAGACTCCACTCGGAGCGGGCGACAACGTTCAAGAAGCGTTCGTAATGGCCGAAGTCCATATCGACTTCCCCGCCGTCGTCGAGGACATAGACCTCGCCGTGTTCCGTCGGATTCATCGTGCCGGGATCCGTATTCAGATAGCCGTCGCACTTGACGGGGACGACTTTCATCCGCCCGGAAAGAAGCGCTCCGATGCTCGCCGCGGCAACGCCCTTGCCGAGACCGGAAATCACGCCGCCCGTGACGATGATGAATTTCGTTTTTCCGTTATAGGTATTTTCCGTTTGATTCATGGGTATCCATTTTTTTCAAGAGGGATTCGACCTTTTGCACGTCGGACGGTAAGTCGACCGACGCCGAAAGGGATGTACAAAAGACAACGCGGATGGGACGCTTTCCCAAAATGCGGAGCTGCTCCAGGGAACGTTCCCTTTCCAGTTTCGACTGCGGGAGGTTCGAGAATTCCTCCCGGGCCTCTGCCGAATACGCATAGACTCCGACGTGGCGGAACCACTTTAAAGAATCGTCCGAAAGCTTGCGGGTAAACTCGGCCGCATATCCCGAAGAGTCCACGGAAACCTTCACCACGGAAAGAACGTCCCTGTCCGATTCGGCGAGAGACGCCGCCACCGTAATCCAGGATGTCGGTTCATCGGAAAGCGCCTTCGCTACGTCCCGGAGCATCTGCAAATCCGCCAAAGGTTCGTCGCCCTGGAGGTTCACGACCAAATCGAGCCCGAGCATCTTCGCGGCTTCGCTTACGCGGTCGGAACCGGTCACCGCCTTTCCCGTGAGAACGCCACGAAAACCGGCACTCTCCACGGCCTTTAAAATACGAAAGTCGTCCGTAGCACAGACGACACTCTTAAAACACCCGGCGGCAGTAGCCCTTTCCAAAGTCCGAAGAATCATCGGACGCCCGCAGATGGGGACAAGGGGCTTTCCCGGAAACCGGGAAGAGGTAAACCGTGCGGGAACAATGCAATGGACGTCGGGCATGGAAATTTACCCGATAACCTTCGGAATGACGAAATGGCCGTTTTCGACATCGGGCGCATTCGCAAAGGCCTGTTCATGGGTAAGCGAAACCTGCGGAATGTCTTCCCGGAGGACCGTGGGCGCATCTTCTACGCCCGTCATCGGGGAAACGTTCGAAAGATCCAAAGCCTTCAAATCTTCCATGTGGTGCAGGAGTTCGTCCAGGCGACCGGAAAACGACTCGATGTCCGCATCCGAAAGCTTGAGACGGGAAAGCTTCGCGATTTTCAGGATTTCTTCTTTACTCAGCATGTCAGACCTTTCTCCAAAAAGTTCACCCGATGAAAATAAAAAATTTCTCGGGGTTTCGCTAGTCCAAAATTTTCAAGCCCGCATATTTCAGGATGAGCTTTCTGACATTTCCGTCATGAAAGCGCACTTCCACGCGGGCGTTTTCGCCAGAACCCGACACATTTGTCACGACGCCGCGCCCGAACTTCAGATGTTCCACGCGGACACCGCTGCGGAGCGGGTTTTCGCAGTTTTCGTCATAGACGATGCGCGGTCCCTTTTCCACCTTCTCGACGACGGGCGGATTCTTGTACACGATGCGTTCCGTCTTGCGGAAGTCCGAGCGAGAATGCCCCGACGCGGAATACGGACGAGGCGAAAATTTTCGCGAGCCGAAAGAATTTTGCCCGGAGCCGTAGCCGCGAAATCCCCGGTTCCAAGGTTCTCCGGAAAACCGTTCGCTTTCCTCTTCGCAGCGTCCTTCGACAGAAACCGTCGTTGGATCGATTTCCTCGAGAAACCTCGACGGCGGAAACGGTCGGAGCGACCCTTGCCAAAAGCGCCTTCCGGCATGATACAGGTAGAGCCTAAATCTTGCGCGCGTGCAGCCCACGTAAAACAGGCGGCGTTCCTCTTCGGATTGCTTCTTTCTGTCCTCGGGGGAATCGAGCAGGTTCGATTCGCGGACAAGCGGGAATACGCCTTCATCGCATCCGGCAATGTGGACCGTATCGAATTCGAGGCCTTTCGCCATGTGAATCGTCATCAGCGTCACGCGGGTTTCCGCCTGTTCCACCTTCTTGTCCGCATCCGTCAGGAGGGAAATTTCCTGCAGAAATTCATCGAGACCCTTGTCGGGATTTTCCTCTTCGAATTCCCGGAAAGCGTTCACCATTTCGTCCAGGTTCCGCCCGCGTTCGTCCGCAGTCGTTTCGTCGTCCTTCTTGAGATATTCCTTGTAAAACGAATCCCTGATGACGCGTTCCGCAATTATCGGGAGAGCCTCGCCAGAACCGAGAAGCGAAAGCCAGGAAGAGACGACGTTCCGAAAGCCTTCGAGACCTTTTGCCGTTCGACCGCCCTTCGCGATTTCCACGGGCAGCGCTTCCCAGAGGGAAATTTCCTTTTCCGAAGCGACGCTCCGAAGCGCGTCGAGCGTTCCGTTCCCGATGCCGCGGGGTGGCGTGTTGATAATCCGGAGAAAAGCCGCATCGTCCTTCGGGTTTGAAAGAAGGCGCATGTAGGCGAGAATGTCGCGAACCTCCTTTCTGTCCCAGAAGCGCGTTCCACCGTAGATGACACAGGGAATCCGACGGTCGTTTAGAGCCTTTTCGATTGCGCGGGACTGGGCGTTCGTGCGGTAAAAAATCGCCGTTTCCGCATACGAATCCTTTCCGGCGTCGAGAATCCGCTTCGCGATCTGTTCCGCCTCGAACGTATCCGCTAGCACGTTCACCACATGGATAGGCTCGCCGGGCGGCTCCCTGGAATAGACATTTTTTGTCATTTCCAGCGGGCGGTCGTTGTGCGCGATGACGGAGCCTGCGCCCTTTACGATATTGGCCGACGAGCGGTAATTGCGTTCGAGCTTAAAGAACGTTACGTTATCGAAGTCGTGCGAAAAGTTTCGGATGATTTCGATGTTCGCGCCGCGCCAGCCGTAAATGCTCTGGTCGTCATCGCCGACGACGGTTACGTTCTGACGCGACCGGTCGATGAGAAGTTTCAAAAGCTCGTACTGGACATCGTTCGTGTCCTGGTATTCATCGACGACGACATAGAGAAAACGGTTCGCAAACTGCAGCGCGACCTGCGGAAGCCTCTGGAAAAGATCCACGGTATTCAGCAGAAGATCGTCAAAGTCCATCGCGTTCACCTCGGCAAGCTTCGCCTGGTAATCGAAATAGATTCCCGCCATCTGCTTCTGGTCCGGGAAAGCGGCTTTTTCCATCGCGATTGTCGGCGTCTGCAGGATCATCCGGTAAGATCCGTCGGGCTTCGGCTCCTTATAGACACTGTTCTTGTAGCGCGAAATGGCAGAGCGTACCTGCTTGAGCTTCTGCGCGTCCATCTCGTCCGCGAAGATGGGCTTTAGAATTTCCTTCAGGATTTTCTTCTGGTCGTCGTCATCGTAAATCGAAAAGTTCTTATTCACCTTCCAGCCAAGAGCCTGGACAATCCGCTCGTTCGCAAGGCAGAGCCTTAAAATGCGGACGCAAATCGAGTGGAACGTTCCCATCCATTCGAGGTTCACCCGGCCCGAGAGAATCTGCTGGATGCGTGTCTTCATTTCCCGGGCGGCCTTGTTCGTAAAGGTCACTGCGAGAATCCGCCGCGGATCGACATTCTTGTCCGAAATCAGGTAGGCGATTTTGTACGTAATCGTCCGGGTCTTTCCCGAACCTGCCCCCGCAAGAATCAGCGCAGGGCCTTCCGTCTTCGCCGCTGCGGCGACCTGTTCCGCATTCAGTTCCTTTTTCAGGCGTTCAAGATCGACAGCCCCCATCAGTCTTCATCCTTCGACGAAGCCGCGAGAACCTGTTCGATTGTCGTTAAGCCGTCGAGCGCCTTCTGCATTCCATCCATGCGGAGCGTAATCATGCCGCATTCCTTCATCGCGAGCTGCTTGATGACCTCGCCGGAAGCCCTTTTCACGACCGCATTCCGAACCGCTTCGTTCGGGACCAAAAATTCGTAGATGCCGCAACGGCCTTTGTAGCCTGTCCCGTCGCAGTGTTCGCAGCCCCTGCCGTGGTAGAACTGCATGTCGGGTGTAAGGTGCAGCTCCTCGCGAAGTTCGGGAGAAACTTCGACCGGTTCCTTGCAATGCTTGCAGATACGGCGCACGAGACGCTGCGCGAGAATTCCCTTGATGACGGTCGCCACGAGGAACGGTTCGAGCCCCATTTCGAGCAGACGCGGATAGGAACCCGCCGAATCGTTCGTGTGGAGCGTGCTGAAGACAAGGTGTCCCGTCAAAGCCGCTTCGATGGCCATCGAGGACGTTTCCTTGTCGCGCATTTCGCCTATCATGATGACGTCCGGGTCCTGGCGCAAGAGGGCGCGGATTCCCGCGGCGAAGGTGAATCCCGCAGCCGGATTGATCTGCCCCTGGTTTACGCCTTCGATATTCAGTTCCACCGGGTCTTCCATCGTCGAGATGTTGATCGTCGGGTCGAGAATTTCGCGGATCGAAGCGTAGAGCGTCGTCGATTTACCGGAACCGGTCGGACCCGTCACGAGGACAATTCCGTTCGGCGAGTTGATCGCGTCCTGGAACTGCTTGAACATCACCGGGGCAAAGCCCATGTCCTTGAGCGGGAACTGTCCCGAATTCGGGTCGAGGATACGCATGACAATCTTTTCGCAGACGCCGCGTTTTCTGAGCGAAACGGGGAACGAGCTCACACGCAAGTCCACCTCGCTTCCGCGGTAGCGGACGGTGAAACGCCCGTCGAGCGGCTTTCTCTTTTCGGCGATGTCCATCTTCGAAAGAAGCTTGATACGCGAAATAATCTGCGACATGAGGCGCGCCGGAATCGGGGCCTGGACCTGCAAGTCGCCGTCGATACGGTAACGGAGCTTGAGATAGGTTTCCTGCGGTTCGAGGTGAATATCGGAAGCCTTGCGGGCAATCGCCTCCTGGATAAGCGACGTCACAATCTTTACGACCTGCTGGCCTTCCTCGTCGGTCAAGTCCGACTCCTGGACCTGTTCCGCTTCCCGGTCGACGGTTTCGAGTTCGTCGCCGCCTTCCTCCTTCGCCTTGCTCAGAAGGGCTTCGAGAGAATCGCCCTGGGACGAAGACGTATAGGTCCGGTCAATCGCCGCCATCACGTCCTTCTCGCTCGCCATCACGATATCTACGTCCATCTGGGACTTGAACTTCACGATATCGATGACGCGCATATTCGTCGGATCCGTCATCGCGATAGTCAGCGTCTTGTCCGTCACGAACAGCGGGACTATCTTGTAGATGCGGCAGACGTCTTCCGAAATGTAATTGTGGACGTCCGGGTCGATGTTGAAGTTCGAAAGCTTCACATAGGGGACTTCGAACTGGGCGGAGAGGATTTCCACCAGGCGCTCTTCCGGCATGAACCCGAGCGTCACCAGAATGCGCCCGAGACGCTGGCCTGTCTTCTTCTGCTCTTCGAGTGCGCGGTTCAACTGGGCTTCCGTGATGTAGCCGTGCTTGAGGAGAAGTTCTCCGATGCGCATCCGGGTCGAATTCCGCATCTGGACGCCTAGGACATTCGTGAGGACTTCCTCGCTCACCATCCCGAGGCGCACGAGAATTTTGGAAAGCGCGATGCCCGTGCGTTCGTGCTCGCTCTGCGCATGTTTCAGTTGGTCTTCATCGATGACGCCCTGCCGCAGCAGGAGTTCGCCGATTTTCGATTTTCCTTGGCTCATAAATGGGACCAGCAGTTCGCTTGAATGATTTCCGTTTCTCCGGAGAAATTCCGCATTTCCACGCCCGAACCTTCGAACGCTTCGCCTACGGGATAGACCGGGATTTTATTTTCCGAGAATATAACTTTTGGAAGGTCCGACGTGAAGAGCAACCGGTAATCTTCGCCGCCTTTGAGCCAGAATTCCCGGGGATCGATTCCGTACTTTTTGGCGAGCAGGGAAGCTCCGGGATGCACCGGAATCTTCGATTCGTCAATTCGGATCTTAACGCCCGAGGAAAGCGCGAGGTGGTTGAGTTCCGAACCCAGACCGTCCGACAGGTCGATGCAGCCCCCACGGACTCCGACGCGCAGAAGTTTCGCCCCGAACCGCTCGTCGATTTTCGGCGACAGATGTTCCGCGACAACTTCCGAAAGTTCCGGGTCGGACGTTTTTCCATTCAAGAAAGCCCAAAGACCGGCACCGCTCGCGCCGAGAGGTCCCGAAACATAGACCGTATCTCCGGGACGCGCCCCCGAACGACGGAGAGGCTTTCCGTCCGCAAGCCCGAGCATCGTAATCGAAAAAAGCCCCTCGTCCGACGAAACGATATCGCCGCCGACAAGGGAAATTCCCCGCTTCCGAAATCCGTCGGCAAAGGCCTTCGCCACGCGTTCCCGAACAGAACATTCCCAGTTCCTGTTCACGCAGATGCCGAGGAGCGCGATTTTCGGGATGCCGCCCATCGACGAAATATCCGAGACGTTCGATACGATGCACTTTTCCACGGCTTCTTCCGGAGAGGACCAGTCCAGGCGGAAATGAGAGTTTTCGGCGGACATGTCCTTCGTCACGAGCCAGCCGTCAAAGGCGGCGCAGTCGTCCCCCGCCCCGAACCAAAAACGCTCCCGCGGAAAAACCCCGTCCATCGGAACATCGCAGGAAAGAACCTTTTTGATGAAGTCGAATTCCCCGAGAGGGGGAAAATGCAGAGAAGAATTTTCCATTTCGGAAAAAATCTAACTTTTTTAATTATCTTTACACCGTGGGCCATATTTTTTTCATTGCGGACTCCTCCGCGACCGACCTTTCGGAACTTTCCAACTGGACTCTCGATTGGATGCTTTCCCATGATATGCCCGCGGATACGGCCATCTACAGCTGCCAGGGAATCAGCCAAGGCGAAAAGGCGCTCGAAACGCCGCTTTCCCAGGGAGAATCCCCCGCACTGATCGTCCTCGACCATGGAGCCTCCCCGACCAGCGAATCCGTAGCCTTCGGAAAAAGACTCCGCGATGCTATTCCCGAATCCTGGACCATTGAGCTTGTCGAAAAGGATTACCCGCTGCCCGAGCGGAGCGACGAAGCGTTCTTCATGCCGAAGCCCATCCGAAAAAGCGACTGGGAAGATGTCCTAGAACATGTATTCGTGGAAGCCTGTTCCCCGCAATGGTCGAACGTCACCCCGTTACATCCCTAAGATGAAAAAAGGAATCGCCTATTTCGGTGTGCGGAATCCCGAGCGTGCCGTCGAAGACCTCGAAGAAATCAGGTCGGCGGGCTTTACCCATGTGCTGCACACCTTTTCCGAGGAAGATTTCCAGTATTATCCGGGGACGATGAAAAAGATCATCGCTTCTTCCGCTGAAATGGGATTAAAGGTCTATGTGAATCCCTGGGGAGTCGGACGCGTCTTCGGCGGAGAAGCCTACTCGGAAATCACGGCGCGCAATCATTCGCTCTGCCAGATTTCCCTCGACGGAAAGCCCGCCATCGCCGCCTGCCCGAACCATCCAGGGTTCCGAGCCTATATGCACCGCTGGATAGAAGCCGTGTGCGATACCCAGGCCGAAACGGTTTTCTGGGACGAGCCGCATTTTTACTTCGAAAAGGGAAGGCTCGAAAACTGGGCGTGTCTCTGCCCGGAATGCAAGAAAAAGTTCCGGTCCGCATTCGGATACGAAATGCCGAAGGCGCTCACCCGGGACGTGAAAACCTTCCGGGAAAATTCCCTGGTCGAATTTCTCGCCGAAATGACCGCCGATGTCCATGCTCGCGGAAAACGGAACTGCGTCTGCCTCTTGCCTCCGTGGTTTCCGGCAGGCCTAGACGACTGGGAAAGCGTTGCACGGCTCGCTTCCGTCGATGAAATCGCCTGCGATCCTTACTGGGAACGCGGAGCTTCCGAGGAATCCGTCCAAAAGACATACGCCGAAGTCTCCGCAAGAATATTCCAGCTCGCCAAAAGGTTCGGAAAAGAACCACAGATGTGGATCAAGAACTACCAGATTGAAGCCGGGCGCGAAAACGACATCCGCATCGCGACAGGCGCAGCGCAAGCCGCCGGCATCGAGAACATCTTTGCCTGGTCGTTCAAGGGAAACGCCTACCTTTCCTGGCTTGCCTCCGACGATCCTCTCGCCGTCTGGAAAACGCAAATCGAAGCGTTGTCAGAGCTTAGTTGATAGTTAATAGTTGGTAGTTGATAGGATTCAGTCGTTTGATGGGAAGCGAAATGCGGGAAGAGGGACACGCTTTGAGGGACAAGGGACATCTGAGAGGTCTGTTTTCTTTTTGCCGAAAGGTTTTTGACACTTGCCCGTCTAAACTTTTGTCGCTAAGCGACCATTTTCCGCCTCGCGGCGGAGATGCGCCTGTCTGCCGACAGGCAGGCCTACCCGATGTTCAGAGCTTAGTTAGGAGATCTTAG
>CAVKXR010000030.1:0-16461 GCA_963660275.1 Oscillospiraceae bacterium | reverse complement strand
CCGTAGATGTAGCCGACCTTTCCCCAGGAACTTTCCATTTCGAACAGATGAAGCATCGAAGCGAGAACGCTGCTTTCGTACAAAGTAATTCTCGTTTTCTCGTTCGAATAGGGATAAAGAAAGGCCTGCATAAATTCGTCACCGTCCGCAGGGAAGCTTTTTTGCCAAAGTCGCCAGATGTCCGCTTCGACGGAATTTGTGTCGTAGGCGAAGTATTCTTCGGTGATGGTTTCCGGGTGGTAGGAAAGTTTCGCCTTTCTTAGCCCGGGAATCCCCATGTCCTCTTCCCGGTTGATGAATTGGATGTTTTTTGGCAGGGATTTCGCCAAAAGCCGATTTATCATGGCGTAAGCGCCTTCGTAGGACATGTCCGCTTTTTCGATATGGACGCAAAAAGTGTCGCGCGTTACTTGGGAGCCGAATGAAAAGGCGACCGGAGCTTCCCGGACAAAGAGAATGATTCCGAATAGCCCGAGATCCTCGTAATTCGCCAAGGATTTTTCGATCATCGCTTTTTCTTCCAGGATGGTCGTCGTCAGTTTTTCCTGGGATTGAATCCATTTGTCGAGAAGCTGGTGCAACGCTTGAAAATCCTCGCTTGGGGAGATTTCCTTGAAGCGGAATTCGGGATAGAGCTTCTGGAATTTTTCGATGTGGTTGCGTTTGGAATGGAATTTTTTCCCGGCGAGTTCCGCTAGCTGGATTTTCGGGTAGATGTAATTTCCGAAATCTCGGTTTTTGTAGATGCGCATGGTTTTGGATGTCGGCATCTTGGCGAGACTTTCGGCAAATTCCCTGGATAGCGAAAAAAAACGCAGCGGTTCTCCGGCATCTTGGGCGTCCTGTCGGATAAATTCCAAAATATTTGATCTGTCGCCCGAGCCGAGGGGTTCTAGATAGGCGTGTTTATCGGAACCGGCGATTCGAAATCGGAGGATGAGAAAACCGCCGTGCTCAAGCCACAGCGTGTCGTAAAATTTGGACCAAGCGAACAGGTTCGCAAAGGCATAGTCTGCGCATTGCCGGTTCGCTTGGGATAGGTATCGTTCAAAGAGCGGTTTGTCGCCGATCTGGATTTTTCGATATGGGAAATCCGTCATAGGCAAATTTTTACCCGCAAGAACAAGACTATTTCCGTTTGGATTTTTTCTTCTTGGATGCCTTGGCCTTGGATTTCGACTTCGCCTTTTTCGCCTTGCTTACCGTGGGCTGTTCTTCGGGTTCCTGAACTTCCGGCTGGGGCGTTTCGACGATTCCGGATGCCCGCTGGATTTCCTGCAGGGCGTGACGCGCTTCGCTTTCAAAGCGTCCGTTCGGGAACCGCTTTAGGTAGATTTGGTAATCCTTGACGCGGTTGCTTTCCTGCACGAGCCGGAAGATGCATTCTTCGGCTTCGTTTCGGAACTGGCCGTTCGGGAAGTCGGACAGGTAGTCGAGGTATGCCTTGAACGAATTGGCTTCCTGGGCTTTTTTAAAGACCTGGTAATCGCCGACGACCTGGAGTTTCGCTTCGATTTCTGCGCGGTGCGGAGAATCGGGGTAGTATTGCAGATACATTTCGAGCATTTCCGGGTCGTTCGACGCCATGACTTGCTTGAAGCGGGAATCTTCCTGCGAAACCTGGTATTCCTTCAGCTGGACCTTGTTGGAGTCAAGCGTGCTGTAGAGTTGTTCCTTGGTCGCTAGGTCTTCCGGGTGGCAGAAGGCGAGGTAGCTTTCGAGAACGTCGTTGAACTGCGCCTTGGTGTATTTTTCGCTCATATCGGGAAGCATGCCGTCTTCGAGGAAGAAGCGGTAGTCGCGTTCGATGGCCATGCAGTCCCAATCGGAAAGCGTGTCCTTGACTTCGGAGTTGTTGCGGAGCTGGGTGTCGCGGTCGCGGAGGGCAAAGCGCATCTTGCGGTCACGGCGGCTTTCGCGCCCGAATTCGAGGGAAAGTTCCAGCCCGATGCGGACGGGAAGTTTCGTTTCGATTTTCTTGAACTTGGTCCCGGCATAGGCTCCGGGTGTGGAAAGTGCGGCGTCTTCGCCCTTGTCGCTTGAAAAGCGGGGAACAGCTTCGACATTTTCGAACTTGCTGAAATCCTTTTTGACGTGCAGACCGATTTTGAGGTCTCCATCCTTGAAAAGTTCCAGAAGCCGGTATTCGAGACCGCCGGAGACGAAATAGCTCATCGACGTTTCCGAATGCGTCTTGGTCGTCCTGGTTTCCTTGTTCTCGAAGCGGTAGTAACGCATTCCCACTCCGCCGAGAATGCGCAGGTCCAGGTTGCCGACCAGGTTCACGGAAAATCCGAAGAGGCCCGCTGGATTGAACGACATAAAGGAAAGCGTGTTGCCGTCTCCCTTGAATTCCTGCCCGTTAAAACGGTAATCCTTTCCCGACGAGATTTCCCCGAACTGGAACTCGCCGAATTCAGCGCCAAGCCAGATGGTAAACGGCAAATCCGCCTTGTAGAGCGGCGTGAAGAGCGGGCTGAAGAGAAAGCCTAGCGACATCGGCACGGTGAGCGCGTCCTCGTCGATCTTTTCGGTCAGGAACTGTCCTTCGCCTTCAAACGAAATGGGCGTGTAGGGTTCAACCTGGAAAAATGTCTGGGTATGCCAATTGGAACGTTCAAAGTCGGCAGCGAACGCGGAAGTAGCGGCAAGGAAGAAAATCAGAAATTTACGCATCGGCTATAATTTAGTTTCTTGCTATCCAAAGCGTCTCGGCGATAACGCTAAAATAAGCGCAAAAGAGGCTCTAGAACGACAGAATGATGCCCGTTGCCAGAAGGCCACCGGCGAGAATCAGGAATCCCGTTCCCGCGTAGCGTTCCGTCTTGGCCCGGTCTGCGTAGCGATGGTTTCTGTCAAGTAGGGTCTGGAAGTTCTTTCCGCCGCCGGAACTCGGCATGTTCAGCTCTTTCTTGATGGACTTCGCCTTGTCTCGGTCCTTTTCGGAAACGTAGAGGAGGATTCCTCCGGCAATCGCCGGGGCTAGGGCTGTTCCGAGGGCGAGATGTCCCCAGAAAATGCGCTTCTGGATGGTTCTAAAAACCTCTTGGGATTTGATCTCTTCGTCGGTCGTTAGCGGGGTGAGCTGGATTTCGAGCTGAGTCCTGGTTGTCGCATTGACGTAAAATTCGACGACGGAATCCCGGAAACCTTCTTTCCAGAGATGGATGCTTGCCGGTCCCGGTTCTTCGGAAAAAAGCGTTTTCGGAGTCTTCCCGATGGGGCGGGAACTGGGAGAAATTTCCGTTTCGGAAAAAATTTTTGCGCCGGACGGGACTGTTCGGATTTCCACTTCGGGCTTCACGCGTTTTAGGTGCATGTTGATTTTGGTGGTGTCTCCGGGAATCGGTCGGACGGTCGCCTTGTTTGCCCAAAGCGTTTTTTCGACGTTCCAGTACGCTTCGAGTTCCACCTTGCCCGTATCCGCGACGGCAAATGCGCAGGGCGTCTGGCAAACGATATCTTCGCCTTTGCGGGAAAGGTTCGCGCCTTCCGGGTAGGTTTCCACGAAGATGAAGCTTTTGGTGTCCTTTTTTGCGGAAGGTTCCCGGTAGGTCCCTTTGACTTTCTCTACCAGGGAAAGAAAACGGTCTTTGGCGAGAAGTTCGCCGGTCGCATATTTTGACGAAACGGTCAGGCGTTCCGAACTTTGGGACTTACTTTCCAAAAGAAAGCGGTGCAAATGGATGTCTAGGCTGTCCTGATGCTTTGCCGGTTTGATTTCGGCGGTCCAGACGGCGGTCGCTCCGCGTTTTTCCGCTTCGTTTGCGATACAGGGGGAATCCTTGCATTCCGGAAAATCCTTTGCCGAAACTTTTAGGACACGGTCACCCGATTCCTTGAGAAGCTGGAATTCCAAATCGTAAATTCTTTCGGCGAGCGCGGAATCGATGGAACGGCTGAAGACAGGAAATATCAGGGCTTTTTCGGAAAGGTCCAATTCGTTTTTTGGTTTGCCTGCGGAAAGGGAGGATGCTGCGAGGAAATTCTGGAGGAGCGAATCCGCGTCGGCGAACGTCAGGATGTTTCCTGCGGAATCGTTAAGCGACAGGATTCTCTCTCTCTGCAGCTTGACGACGGTGAACGTGTCGGCGACAAAACCGCCAAGGAAAATCGTGTCGCCCGCGCTTCCCAGGTATTCCGCCTGTTGGGATGATCCGGAAACGAGCGTGACCGAGAGCGGGAAGCCGCGTTGGATTTCTCCGGTGGCAAATCCCGAGACGATAAATAGCAGAATGGCGAATAATTTTTTCATGGCGACATCAAAAGTAAAAGATGATTGCGGAAACGAGAAAGAGCGCGCTGAACCCGAGCGAAACTCCGGCGGCTGCCCGATAATTCTTGCCGCTTTTTTTTGCATCGGAAAATTTCTTTTCGAACGAACGGTATTCTTCGCCTTCGCGGATGACGCTGTTCTCGATTTTTTCCCTTGCCCGGTCTGCGTCCCGAAAACGCAGCGCGGAAATGGCGGCGAAAGTTCCGGTAAGGGAAAGCGGAAGGAGACTGGAAGCGAAAAGGATTTTTCCGATTTGGCGTTTTTTTCGCCTGTCGAGAATCTGTTCCTGGATTTCGATTTTATCCAGGTCGGCTTCTTCCAGTTCTATCCAGGCAAAGCTTTGCGGAGAAGCGGTGACGCGGATGTCGAGTGTCGTGTCGGAATAGCCGGGCTTGAAAAGGGTGACGCGGACGATTGAATCGGAGTTTTCAAGCCGAAAATCGTAGGGACTTTTGATGGAGGATTTTCGTACAAATGAACCGGGCCGCTCCCCGAGATAGAGTTCCGCGCCGAGAGGCCAAGAAGAAATCCGGAGCGTTTTCGCCGAGTCGGAAAAATCTCCCGCTGAAAGCGTCGCAACGAAAAAGCAGAGAAACCCGAAAACTTTTTTCATTTCGTCTCCGGGTTGAACGGTCCTAGGACTTGGAGGCTGTCGCCTTTGCGGACAAGGGTCCAGAAAACGGGAGCGGCAGGGTTTCCCGCATAGTCCCGGAGTTCGACTTCTAGCGGACAGGAATCCTTGCACGAGGGAAGAAACCGGATGACGTTTCCGCGGATGCTTCGTGAAAGCGTATCGTTTCCGAGCGTGACCCGGATGGAATTCTGGGAAATGCCGGAACCGCCGTCATAGACGAAAAAGCTGAGGGAGTCACTGTTTGCGATTTGGGTATTTTTGGGGGTGCGCAGGGGCGGAACCGTGTCGCTCAGGATGACGGTATCGAGAACGGCGTAGGAAAATTTCGGGAGATGATAGTCTGTTTCGAAGCGCCCGTATTCGCTTCTGAGCGAATCATAGATGGAGATCTGCAGCGTATCGTCGGTGGAAATGTCAAGGCGGATTGTTTCCGGATTCTTGGTGACGGACGCACGGGCGATTATTTCTTGGCTTGAAGTTTGGACGAGAACGGTTCCTGTCGGCGAAATGTTCGGGGAAAGGGACTTGTACCGGATGGGAATGACCAGGAGGGATTTTTCGCTTCCGACAAGCGCTGTGCGAAAATGCCGGATTTCGGAAGAGTCCGCGTCAAAGGCGTTTTCGGAATCGGGAACTTTTGCGGAAACTGCCCAGTAAAAGGAAAATGACGAATCTTTAAATAGAGCGGAATCTCCAGCCATCAGGGGACCGCGGATCCGGTAGGAGCCGTTGCAGGGAATCGTATCGATGGGAAAGCTCCAGACGCTAGCCCTGTCCGAAGACAGGTAGAGGGTGCACTCGACGTCTTGCCAGGAATTGATGCCGTCTGTCTGGATTTTGAACGTGACGCCCTGCGTGTCTAGCGGATTTGCCGTATAGCCGTTTTCCGGGAAAACGGGAAAAACCTCGATCGGTGAATTGACAAAAAGTGTCAGAGTATCTTTGAGCGTATCGTTAAAGAAATCAACGGTTTTGAGGACGATGTCGAAAATTCCGGAATCGGGAAATGTTTGGGAAACGGCGGAAGATATATAGCCCTTGCCGTCGATTGTCCACAGGAAGTTCTGGATATAGTCGGAGATGAAATTCTCGGCGACCGTATTTCCGTCTAACCGGATCTCGGCGACAAACTGCCCGGCGTCTCCAGCGGCGATGGCCTTTGTGCGGACGCTTGGAAACTCCCTATAGGAAACCCCGTAAAACTTGGACGGAACAAAGTGGATGTAGGCGGAAAGGCGCGGAATTTCGTCGGAATCCACACGGGAACTGTCGCTGCAATTCCAAAACGATAGAAGGCAAAGAACGGGGAGAATCAGTTTTTTCATTTTGAAATATCCCCGGTGGTGACGGTGAATTTCTGGCTGAATTCTTCTCCGCTTGCGTAGAGGATTTTTACGCGAACGCAAGTTTCGGGCTGCTTGAACAGCGAATAGGAAAAGGTCTTTGAAATAGAGGATTCTTCTTCGAAAATGGCTTCTCCGTCCCAGTGCCCGTCGTCGTCGATGTTCCAGAAAAAACGTTTGGGCAAGAGGTGCGGGCAGGTGTTTTCGATGGGGATGGTGAGGGAAGTCTCCGGCTCAAGCGTTGTGTCGGGTAGTGTTCGGATGCAGGATTTTCCCGGAGCGACCATAAAATCTTTTGTTGCGAAATTCTTGGCGCGGTCGGTGACGGCAATCGTGAGAGGGTGAAATGTAAAAGACCGCTGGAAATTTTCCGTGGAGATTCGGAGCGAGCCGTTTTCAAAGGTCCAGTCGGAAGTTTTGTTTCCGTCAAAGACAACTCGGATGTCGCCGGAAGAAACGGGAAAGCCTTTTTCCTCGATTTCGAATCGGAGCGTGTCTTCCCAGTCTAGGGAATCTTTTTGTAAAAGGCTCCGGATTTTTGGGGCGACCGTATCCCGAAGCGGGAGGCTTCTGATGTAGGAAATCTTGCCTTTGCGGACGGCAAAGCTTGTCGTATCGCTTGTGTAATCCGGGTGGTTTTTACTTTGAACGACCAGTCGGTAGGTTCCGGGCTTTACGTTTCGGATGGAAAAAATGGAATCGTTTTCTTCGTCTTCGAGAATGCCGCTTCGCGTTTCCGCGTCCGCTGCATCCAGCCGATACTCCAGGGAATCCCGGACGGGCCCTTGGATTTTGACAAAGATGTTTTCCGTTTCTTTGTCGGAAGAGTTCCCCGTGAAAAAAATCGAATGAATCTTTTGCGGTGACGATTTTCCAAAGTCATCGCTTGCCGAAATATCGAACAGGCAAAGCTCCTGTCCCGGAAGATTTCCTTTGTACGTAACGTGAGCTTTCGAGAGAACCGTATCCAAAAGTAATTTCCCTTTGCATCGAAGCGAAAAGGAGTAGCGCGTCGTGGCGAGAAAGTTTTCTGCGGAAGCGTTCCAGGCGAAGGATATTGCGGAATCGGGCGGAATATCCTGCGTTTCGTTTTGCGGAATCCAGCTCTCCGTATCGATTGACGGTGGCGGGGCGACCCACAGGGAAACGCTGTCTTGGAGCGTGTCGGAAAAGCGGTCGAGAAGGATAAACTTGGCGAGATGCTTTCCGGGGGAAGCGAGGGTCGCCCGGTGCGAAAATTCCGAATACGTCTTGCCCGAATCGATTTGCCAGTAGAACTCCGTCATGCGGATGGAACGGGACGGTTCGATGACCGCCAGAAGAATGATGCTGTCGGTCGGGAGAATCGTATCCGTCTTGCGCCTTTCGCGGGTGGAATCGTTTTCGCGGATGACATAAGCCTTTACCGAAACGACGTCGGCGTTTTCGGGATGGAAGAAAACGTCTTCGTCGGAGCAACCGAAGAGGAGGAACGAAGCGAGGGCGAGGAGAATGAATTTCACGGTTCACTCTCCACAAAGAAGCGGATTTGAGGCGTAGAATCGGAAAGTCCGTAAAGATCTTTGGCGAACGCCTGGAAGAAATGTTCGCCCGGGGAAAATCCCGACTGGAAAAATTCGGTAAGCGAACCGACATCGTATCGGTTGGAGTCGAGAACGACCGTATAGAAAAGCGTGTCGCCCGGATCGTCGTCTGTCGCCATGTAGGCAAATCGGAAGGCGGTCGAACTGTCGCCTCGGAGCGTATCGTTTTCGGCGGGAACCGTTATCGCGGAAAATTTCGGAGCGGTGTCGAAAACAAAATGCAGAGGCTTTGAAAGGCGGTTCTCGTAGCGGTCAATCGCTACCAAGGAGTCGGGAACGCGGCTCGTGTCCGTTGAAAATTCGTCACCTTCGTGGAGAACCTGGCCTGAAAAATTTTTCCACAAAAAACGCAACTTTTTTTGAAGCGAATCGGGAAACACTTGGATTTTGAGCGTAAAGGAGTCCGATGGGGAAAGTTGCAGCGAGTTTTGGCAAGGTTCGTTTTTTTGTTCGGCGCAGACGGCTATGGTCGGCGTTTCGGCGGAAATCCGAGGGGCGCTTGGCGTTTCAAGGCATGCTCCGAAGAGCAAGCAGAAAAAGGGGATTGTCCATCGGAGAAAACGCATAAGCCTAAAATAGACTATTGTGATTTTTCGCGACAGCCGATGCGACTGCAAATCGGGCATTTTTGGGGGGCGTGGCCGCGCGCCGGGCAGAATTCCCGCCCGAAATAGATGATTTGCAAGTGCAGGCGGTTCCATTCGGATTCGGGGAAGAGTTTTTTCAGATCGCGTTCCGTTTTTTCGACGGACGAGCCGTCCGAAAGTCCCCAGCGCATGGCGAGCCTGTGGATATGCGTATCGACGGGGAAAGCTGGAAATCCGTAAGCCTGTCCCATGATGACGCTAGCGGTCTTGTGTCCTACGCCGGGAAGGCTTTCCAGTTCTTCGAAAGTCTTGGGAACTTCGCCGTCAAAGCGCTCCAGGAGAATTTTGGATAGCTTTGAAATGTGCCTGCTTTTTGCGGGGGCGAGTCCGCATGGCCGGATGATTTCTTCGATTTTTTCCCGGGGAAGTTTCGACATCTTTTGAGGCGTATCCGCCAGGGTGAAAAGCTTCGGGGCTATCGCATTGACTTTTTTGTCTGTGCACTGCGCGCTCAGAAGAACCGCGACAAGGAAGGTGAACGTGTTCTTGAACTGCAAGGGAATCGCCGGATTCGGATAGAGCTGGTTCAGCTTTTCGGAGACGAAGCGCGCACGTTCCTTCTTGTTCATCGGGAACTACCTGGCGGGTTTGGAACTTTCGACGTCCCGTGTGAAATCCTGTTGCATTTCGAGGCTTGGAAGCGCCGTGTCGGGATGTCCCACCTTGACTGCGGGCACTCCGGCGACGGTCACATGGGGCGGAACGTCGCTCAGGACAACGGCTCCCGCACCGACTTTTGCGCCTTTTCCGATATGGATGTTTCCGAGTAGCTGCGCATGGGCGCCGAGCATGACACCGTCACCGATTTTGGGATGCCTGTCGCCCGTTTCGTTTCCCGTTCCGCCGAGCGTTACTCCGTGGAGAATCGAAACGTTGTTTCCGATTTTCGCCGTCTCGCCGACGACAAGCCCTGTCGCATGGTCGAGCAGAATCCCGTACCCGATTTTTGCCGCCGGGTGGATATCGACTGCAAATTTCTGGCTGATGAGGCTCTGGAGCATCTTGGCGAGAAAGAATCGTCCATTTTTCCAGAGCGCATGGGCGATGCGGTAGGCCTGAATCGCTTGAAAGCCTTTGAAAAAAAGGAGCGGTTCCAGCACGGAACGACAAGCGGGATCGCGTTCAAGCGTTGCCCAAAGATCTTTGGTGGAATCTTCGACGATCGACGGGTTCGCCTTGTATGTGGAAAGAAACAGGGTTTCTAGCTGGGTGCGGCTGAGAAGCGCGCTTTCGAGCTTTCGCGAAAGCATTGTCGCCTGGACTTCGGCGAAGGAATGGCGAAAGACGATTTGTTCGTCTAGAACGGACTTGAGAAGAGGCTCTTCGCTTGCCAGGGCGAGAGCTTCCTTGACCAGAGCGGAAAAGAGATCCTTTGAGTCCTTGTTCGCCATTGAAAACTCCATGTTGCGTTTTTATGTTTTCAATTTAGAAAATGCGGAAATAAAGCCGAGGGAACCTAGGGCCTTGAAAAGCGTTAATGCGTCTTGGGCGTCGAGCCGCGGAATGCTTTCCGTGACGCGTTCGGGAAGTCTTTTCTTGAGACGGAACGGCTTGGGAATGGATTTGGGTTTAGAAAGCGTCCAGAGAACGGAAACCTTTTGCAAGAACTGGTCCCAGGGAAAGCTGTCTTTTTCCGTGAAGCGAAGTGTCGCGGGGAGTTTTGCGTCGCGGGCTTCGGCGATAACTGCGCCTTGAAAATCGATACCGCAAACGGTCATCTGTCGCGGAACGTTTTGCGTGGCGGCTTGCGCCGGAATCTGCAGGATGATTTCCATGGGTTGGATAAGATAGAAATTTGGGTTAATTTGTGGACGTTTATATTCAGGGACTAGGGATGAGGGAATAGGGAGTAGGGATTAATCCGCGGACGTCTAAGATTTCGGGATGCGTTTAGTGGGACAAGGGACGAGTTGAGCGGAACACGGAAATTCAAAACGAACTGTTTCTGTTACGCTGTCATTCCCCGGCTTTTCATTCCCACGTCATTCCCGTGCTTGTCCGCCGCGGCGGACGCCGACACGGGAATCTAGATTATCGGGTCAGGCCCGATAATGACAAGTTGGAGAGATTGCCGGGTCTATGCCCGGCAATGACAGGTTAGCGAGATGTTTTTCTGTTCGCTCAGACGCCCCTCGTCCCTCTTACCGTATTTCGTGTCCCATTTCAACTGCTAGCCACTAATTCCTGTCTTCTGATTTCTATCAACTATTAACTATCAACAACCAACTAAGCTCTAAATTTCCAAACTAAGCTCGGATATCGGGCAACGGAAAATTTTTCCGGGCGAAAGCGACTTCTTCTGCTCGGAGCGAAATTCGGAAAGCGTTTTCTTCGGCGGATGCCTTGAAAATTTCCTCGCCGTTTGGGCCAAAGGCGCAGCTGTTGGCGAATTCCTTTCCCGCCCTCCCGCAAGCGAGAACGTAACACTGGTTTTCGATAGCGCGCGCACGGAGAAGCGTCTTGAAGTGCATCGCGCGCTCTCTGGGCCATTCCGCCTGGATGCAGAAAAGGTTTGCGCCTTGTCGCCGTGTTTCCCGGAAGTCTTCGGGAAATCGCAGGTCGAAGCAGATGGACGGTGAAACGGTAAAATCTTTCCACTTGAAAAGAATTGCGGAAGTTCCCGGAGCGAAGCGCTTTTGTTCGTCGGCAAACGGATGACGCTTTCTGTAGATTTTTTGGGGAAGCGAATGTCCGGGTTCAAAAATTCCGGTCCAGTTCCGAAATGCAAAATCGCCTTGTGAAAATTTTTCGATGCCGCCGCCGAAAACAAGACAGCCTGTTTCGTCGGCGAGAGAGCGCAGAAATCGGACGGTAGGGGATTCCGGTTCGATTGTTTCGGCAAGCGATTCTTCCGGTTGCGTAAGAAATCCTGTTGCGAACATTTCCGGGAAAACGATGAGGCTTCCGGGTTCGGGGCTTTTCCGCAGGAGCATTTCACGCGCATGGGCAAAGGATGAAGCTTTGTCGCTTTGCGGTTCTGACTGGATGAGATAAGCGTTTGCCATTTTCGCCAAAGTAGAAAATATATATTTTATGACCTGATATGCTAAAACGAATTTTTGCCTTTCTCGGCGTGTTTTTCTCGGCGTTTGCGAGTGCCGCTCCGACGCCTATCATCGGAGCGGTTGTCGAGTCGGAATCGGACCGTCCGCTTTCTTCGGTGGCGATTCTCTATGAGTCGGGCAGGTCGCTCGGCGAGACGGATGGGAGCGGGCGCTTTGAACTCACCGCGGATTCCCGGAGCGCGAAGCTTGTCTTTGCGAAAGACGGTTTCGATACGCTGCACGTGTCGCTTGACGATTTTGCGGATCTGTTCGATATCGTCGTCGTGATGCATCCGAACGTGCGGAATCTCGGCGAAAGTACGATTATCGGCGGCGGAACCCGGGTCGAGTGGCCGGAACCTTCGCGTATCACGGTCGAAAAGCTGGAAGACGTCGTCGGGATGCGCTTTGACCTTGCGGAACTGATGTCCTCGTTCGAGGGCGTCTCCGGCCAGAAGGATTTTTCGAGCGCGCTCTTTTACGACGGTTCGCGGGCGGAAGAAGTCGGGTATCACTTGGGGCGGCTACGCATCCCGAACATGCGGCATCTCGACATCGGCTTTCCGGGAAACCTTTCCGTCATCAACCCACATCTTTTAAAGTCCGTCGAGATTTATGACAATTACGGCGAAGGTCCCGTGGGGCAGGGACTTGCCACTTCTGTCGATTACATCCCGGAAACGCTTTCGGGCGAGGAATTTGAAATCGGGCTTTCGGCTGGGACGACCATGCGCGAAGTGACTGTCGGCGGACCGTTCCTTTTCTGGGATTCCTTCCGGTTCAGCTTCCGCTTTCTGGATGCCGAAATGCTCAAGAACATGGGCGAAAAGTTTTTCACCGAGTTCCGCAAGCGGGATTCCAGCTGCGATGACTGCTCCACGGAAAACTCGGATTCGTTTAGCCTTACCTCCTACGATCTTTTCGCTCAACTCGCCGGGCATGATTCCCTGGACAACCGCTGGATGGTGAACGGCATCTACAGCAGCGACGAATACGTGGTCAGGCAGGATACGACGACATCGCTCGAAACTTCGAACAGCGTCGATATCATCCGCGGGCATCGGGCTTACGGGGTTCTCGGTTTTGAATACCAGGCGGCTCTCGGGACCAGCTTCCACGCCGGAGTTGTCCGCGAAGAGGCTTCGGATACGCTTCGCGATACGACGGGCTACCGCCAGGATGCGCTTCCCGAAAATGCGACTTTCATCGACGGTTACGAACAGAACAAGACGACTTTTTCTGCGGGGCTTGACAAGAAGTTTCCGGGGCGGCTTTTCGGTGCGGAACTTTCCGGCGCGATTCTTTACGAGCACCATCTCGTGACACGGAAGTGGCCCGACTTTTCAAAGACGCAGAAGACCGAGCTGAACACGGGCGTGCTTTCCGGTTCAAGCCGTATGACATGGGCGAGCGACGCGCAGAAGACGATTTTTGCGTTTGGAGCCTTGGCGGATTTTCAGGGTCACGGTTCTCCGATGGTTTCGTTTGACTTCGACCGGAACCTTTCGGCAGGCGCTCCCGGAATTCTTCCGGGTGAAGGCTTCCGGCTGTTTGGAAATGCCGCTTGGCGTGGAGACTTTCGGGAATCGTGGGCGGATGGTAAGCTCGAAAGCGATATCGTGACAGGTTCCTCGGCAAAACTTGGGCTGGGATTTGCAAAAAAGCGTTTCAGTGTAAGCGCACACGGATTTGGACGGTTCTACCTGAATCCGGAGTTACCGGTTCCGCTCGCCTATGCACATTACCGCGAACTGTCGAATGCGGACAACGCCTGGGTTCTCGGAGGAGCGGCGAAGGTCGAGGCCCGGACATTGCACCACTTTGCTCTTGGGCTGAACCTTTCGTCGGTCTATGGCGAGTATTCGTTAGACGATGGACGCTCTCTTCCGTGGGACGCCAATTCCCGGCTGGACATGGCGACATCGCTTCGCTACTATCCGCGAAAGGATTCCTTGGTTTCGGTAATTCTTACGCATCACGCCGGATGGCATCGCCCGCTCTACTATTACCGGATTAAACCTTCGAATTCCGCGACGGGCGTTCTCGGAACAAGGGAAATCCGCGATTACAACGAGTTTACGGATCTATTCCGCACGGATGTCCGGGTGAATCTCGACTTGCCGGGCCGCCTGTTCTTTTTCCGAAAGGTGCGTTTCTATGTCGAAGCGGATAACGTATTCTCTGCGTTAGACATCAATGCGTTGAAATTCCTCGGAACAGACAACGCGCGGGAACGCTCGCAGGTTTCCAGGGATTCTGACGGAAGGTCCTCGAACGGCTTCGACTTGGTGCCTTTCATGGCGAAAGGCATGGGAATCTACCTGCAGTTCGGTGTCGAGGCGAACTTTGCGATTTAGCGCACTGGCGATTCTAGGCTTGTCGCTTTGGACCGTCGCCTTTTCCGAAGAAATTTTTCAGCCAAAACACCCGGCGAAGCCTCTGCGTTTTTGTCGAGCCTACGCCGAGTGGGAAAATTTTGTTCGCAGCGATTCGTCCTATGTCGAGATAACGCACTTTCCGTTTATCTCCCTGGATTTGCGGTATGCGAGTTTCGAGAACATCACCGGGCACGATTTGTATTGCGGAGCGAAACGCGCCTACTTGCAGCGGGCGGCTGCCGAAAAATTTCGCAAGGCCATTCGACTGTTGCAAAAGGAAAGACCCGGGTTTCGCTTTGTCGTCTTCGATGCGTCGCGACCTGTCTATGCGCAGGCGAAGCTCCGCGAAACGGTCGTCGGGACGCCTTTTGCCGATTATGTTTCCAATCCGCGGCGCGGCAGTGTGCACAATTTCGGATTCGCGTTGGACTTGACCATCGCGGATTCCTCCGGGACGCTTCTCGATATGGGAACGGATTTCGATTCCTTTGAAAATCGTGCGGGGAAAAGAGGCGAATCCGAAGCCTTGGAAAATGGAACGCTTTCCAAAACGCAAATCGAAAATCGCGAGCTTCTTCGTCGTGTGATGCTCGGCGCGGGCTTTCTTCCGCTCGCTTCGGAGTGGTGGCATTTCAACGCGATAGCGTCTAAAAAGATTCGGGCAACTGGCGAACTCCCGCCCTTTTGAGGCGATCGTTGCAGGCGACCCCTAGGCCGACATTCGGAATCGGATCGACTAGAATCAGCTTGTTTTTCGGATTGTCCATCTGGCGCATCATCGCGTAGAGGTTTGCCGTCGCTTCTTGCAGGTCGCCGGATTTTGAAAGGTTGACCGTCGGCGGGATGACGGATTCCTGGTCGCCGAATGCGATTCGCACGGTTTCCCTAGGAATCTTGGCTCCGGGAGGAACTTCACCGTAAAACAGCGGAACCTGCGGACGGTAATGCCTGTCGATCATTCCCGGCGCAGGCATCGGACCTTTGGGATTGGACTTGGAAGCGTGAATGGTGACGCTTCCTGCAATCTCCTTTACCATTTCGGGCGTGATGCCGCCGGGGCGCAGGATAACTGGTTCCCCGTTCGGGAAAGCGATAATCGTGCTTTCGACGCCGACCTCGCAAGAGCCTCCATCGACAATCCCGTCGATTACGTTTCCGAGCTGCTCCGCGACATGCGATGCCGTTGTCGGGCTGACATGCTGAAAGAGGTTCGCGCTGGGAGCCGCCAGAGGAACTCCGGAAAGCCGGATGATTTCTTGTGCCACGGGATGGTTGGGAAAGCGCACCGCAACGGTCGGAAGCCCGCTTGTCGCTAGATCCGGAATTCTTTCCGTCTTCGGAAGGACGAGCGTCATCGGGCCGGGCCAATAGGCTTTGGCGAGCGCTTGCGCCTTTTCGGGAATCTCCGCTGCGACATCCCGGAGTTCTTCGAACGCTGAAATATGGACAATCAGCGGGTCGAAATGCGGACGCTTTTTCGCTTCGAAAATCTTGGCTAGCGCTTTCGGGTCGAAGGCGTTTCCGGCGAGACCGTAAACCGTCTCGGTGGGAATGGCAACGATGCCGCCGTCTTTTAAAATTTGGGCAGCGGCTTCAGGAGAGGTCCATGGAGGGAACATCTTACGCTTCGGGTTGTCTGTCTTCGGGCTTGTTTCCGAAAATCGCGTCGCAAGCCGAATTGAAACGTTTCCAGATTTTATCGGAATCCTTGCGGGGGACCGCTCCGATTTCCTTCCAGTGACGGCGGAGCTGCTTGACGACGTTCATCGCTTCGCGGCGGGTTTCCTCGGTGAGATTCTCGAGCAGGCGTTCCGCTTCTTCGCAGAGTCGAAGCTTGTTCTGCAGGTTGTTTTCCCGAGCCTGTTCCTGGATGTCGAGCTGGTCGCGGCGACGGTTGAAAAAGTCGTCACAGGCGATGCGGAATTTTTTGTACAGCTCTTGCTCTTCTGCTCCTGTCCGGGGTAGTTCTCTCCAATCGGATTGCAGCTTCTTGACCGTGTCAGCGCTTTCGCCCGAACCGGCGGTTTCGACAAGGGCCGTGACTGTTGAAATCATGGAAATTTTCTTGGTTTTCGCTTCGCTTGCGATTTTCTGGAATTCGGGATCGACCGCGGCGCGCTTCTCGGCGAACTTGTCGAGGATTGCGCTGTAACGGTCCCAAATCGCATCGACTTTTTCTTTCGGAACCATCCCGATGCTTTTCCATTCTTCGATGGCTGCTTTTACCGCTTTGATGGATTCCGGGTCTTGCGGGTCGAAATCCATCGCTTCTAGCTTTTGGCACAGAGCCTCTTTCGCTTCGAGGTTCTTGGCCTTGGCCTGATCCATCTCTTCGAAGTGGGCGCGCTTGCGGGTAAAGAACGCGTCGCAGGCGTTGCGGAAACGGTTCCAGATTTCTTCGGATTTGGAGCGCGGGACCGGTCCGGATTCTTTCCACTGCTCCTGCAGCTTGCGGAATTCGTTGGATGTGGCGTTCCAGTCTGCGGATTCGGAAAGCGATTCCGCCTTTTCGCAAAGCTCGATTTTCTTTTGGTAGTTCGCTTCGCGGAGAACGTC
>CAVKXR010000029.1:0-16553 GCA_963660275.1 Oscillospiraceae bacterium | reverse complement strand
GGAACAGCTTTCCGGAAGCCTTGTCGTTGAACTGCTCATGGGTGAGCATCCGGCGAAACTTGACGGCGAAATCGTTCTCTGTCCAGAAAGCGAACCGGTTCCGGGTGAAATCGAAAAGAGCCTTGACGGAAGCTTTGGCGTAGGCTTCGGGATCTGCTTGGATTGTGTTTCCCGGCAGGGAAAAAAGGTTTGCGCTTTGAGCGTCTTCCTCTTCCATCTTTTTTAAAATGGCACGGAAAATGTCCCGCTTGCTTTTGAAGTGCTTGTAGAGAGCTCCTTTGGTGAGCGAAAGTTCGCCCGCAATGTCGCTTGTGGAAACAGCGGCAAATCCCTTTTGCGAAAAGAGCTTGAGCGCAACGGATAAGATTTTTTCCTTGGTTGTATTCATTCTTTTGCGTAAACGATAAAGTGAACGGCTGTTTACCAATATAGTAAACGGGCGTTTACTTGTCAAGCTTCCAGCGAGATTTCTCAAGACAACAAAAAAGGTCCGCTGCTTTTGCAACGAACCTTTTTATACCCCCAACGGGATTCGAACCCATGTTCTGGGAATGAAAATCCCATGTCCTAGGCCTCTAGACGATAGGGGCATCGCTTAGATGTGCCAAATATAGGAAAGTATTTGCGTTAGTCAAGGGGAAAAGTTTAAAATTCTATTTTTAAAGCCCATGAACCCCTCCGATTGGCTAAAAAGGAATCTTCGCAAGGCTTTTTTCCGGCTGTTTCCGCTGGTTCTGTTCGCGAGTCTTGCCGATGCGGCGCTTTTGGGAGCGATTCGCCTCTTTATGGAAATTCTGGGGAAAAAGGTGGATTTTCCGCTCGGCTTTTGGCTCGCGGGAACTTTTTTGCTGGTCGTTTTGCGGTGGGGGCTTTCCTATCTGCGCGGCGTTTCGGTCGAGAAAATGTGCCGGCGGCTGGAAACAGGGCTGCTCCTGTGGTTTGCTCGGCGGCTGCGGACGCTTGCTCCGAAATTTTTCCACGAAGAAAAAAGCGAAGAACGCCTGATGGTCGCGTATGATGCGGTGCACGTCGTGAGTTTTAGCGCGGAAACCCTGATGTTTGCGCTGCAGGCCGTTTTGCAGCTCTTGGTTTTCTTGCCCGTTCTGTTCTTTATTTCGCCGGGGCTGACGCTTGCGGTGCTGCTCATCGTGCTGCCGATCGTTTCCTTTGTGCAGAGAAAGTTGCACGCGTTGAAGCCTTCGCTGGAAGGCGAGATGGCGTTTCGCGGGAGTCTGCGCTCCGACGTGGAAGAGGCGAAGCGTTTTTATCGGCTGTGGAGTTCCGGCGAGGAACTTTCGCAAATCGGGAAGAAGATTTGTCGTTCGGTGCGTTCGGTGCTTGAGTCCGGTTTGAACGTCGGCGTTCGGAAAGAGGCGCTTTCCCAGGGGATGGAAACTTTTTCGCTGCTTTCGGTTGTCCTCGTCCTCGCCTTTTGCGGCTGGATGATTCTTTCGGGGCGCCTGGACGCGGAAGGGCTTGTCCTGTATTGTTCCGCCCTGTTCCTTTGCTACAAGCCTATCAAGGAGTGCGCTCGGCTGCTTCCCCAGATTCGGCTCGCGAAAAGTGCGCAGGATGCCTTGCAAAATTTGGAAAGGGAACCTCGGAAGCGGAAGAAAATTTTTCAGGAGGAACGTTCGCTCGTTTTTTCGAATGTCCGATTTTCCTATGGGAATTTCGCACAAAGTAAACCGGTTTTTGAAAACCTGGATTTGAAACTCTTGCCGGAAAAACCTGTCCTTCTGCAAGGTCCGAACGGTTGCGGAAAATCAACGTTCTTGCGGTTAATCGCCGGGTTGGAAGAGCCTGTTTCGGGGAGAATTCTCCTGCCGAAAGAGTTGGCGGAAAGCGGGATTTTTTCTGTTTCGCAGGACTTGCTCTTGCCGGATAGGAAAGTTCTGTTGCAGCGGATTCAGACGCTTCGAGGCGATGGCGCTTTTTTGGAAATGATGAACTTGCTGTCTGCGGAAAGGCTTCTCGGAAAAAGCGGGCTTTCTGGCGGCGAACGGGCGAAGGTTGCGCTTCTGTGGGCGCTTTCGTCTCCGGCGAAAATGATTCTGCTCGATGAGCCTTTTGCCTTTATCGCCGAACGGGAACGGGAACCGATTCTGCGGGGCTTTTTGGAATGTGCGGAATTTTACGGAAAGTGGACGTTTCTCGCATCGCACGAACCGCTTGGAGACGGTTTGAAAAGCCGGTTTGAAATCCTGGATTTTTCAAGGATGGAAGTCTTGCGATGAAATGGCTTTACCGGTTTCGCGGAGAGATTTTGGGCGTGTTCGCTTTGCTTTTGTGGGCGTTGCCGTGTTCTTCGGAAAAGCTTTCCCTGTCGGCGATTTGCCTTGCGCTGCTAGGCGTTATCTTGCGCATTGAAGCGCGCCGCGTTATCGGAGAACATTCGCGTGGAAAGGAAAAGTCCGCTCCGGAACTCGTGACTTCTGGAATCTATGCGAAGTTGCGTCATCCGCTGTATCTGTCGAACCTGTGCTTTTGCTTTGCGTTCATCCTGTTCCATCTTGGCGTGTGTATGGCTTCGGGCTTGTTGGCTTTGACCGTTACTTTGTTTGTAATCTCCCTCGCAAAATCCGAAGACGTTTTTTTGGCGGAAAAATTCGGGCAGGCATTTCTCGACTGGAAACGCGAAACGCCTATGTTTTTTCCGAATGGGAAAAATAGGATGCCGGAAACTTTTGCGCTGAATGAAAAAAAGAAGATTCGCCGTGCGCTTTGGAGCGATCGCTGGACATGGTTCTGGCTTTTGTTTTATACATTTCTGCTGGTGTTGCGGCGGAATCTGGATTTGCCGTTCGCCTTGAATTTTTAAGGTTCCTATGGTCGGCTTGGAAATCGTTCGAAACATTGTCGGTGCCGTGGCCCGCATGGCGAGCAAGGTCGCTCCGTTGGATGAAAAATTTCGGATTGCTGGCCGTCTGGACGGACCGTTTGCGAAAGGTCCTTGCTTGTGGATGCACGGGGCGAGCCTTGGGGAATGCAAGATGCTCCTCGGTCTTGCCAAAATTTTGAACGAAGAAATTTCGGATTTGCCGCAGATTCTAATCACGACGCAAAAGGTCGAGGTCGAATCCTTCTTGAAACCGCTTGCCGCCCCATGTGGATTTTCTGTTTCTATCGCTCCGCTGGATACGCCTTGCGGGATGAATCGTTTTTTGGAAAACGCAAAACCGCTGATGCTCGTCCTTGCGGAGAACGAGCTTTGGCCGGGATTCTTGGCGGCGATGCGGCGACGCTTTAAGTTCCCTTCGGTGGCGCTTATCTCCGGGCGTTTTTATCGCTGTCTTTCTGCGGAATCGTTCGGCTGTATCGGATTTATCTCGATGCAGACGGCGGCGGATCTTGCGAGGTTTATGGCGGCGAGCGACTATCTGGTCTCGGCGAAGGCGATTGTCGGCGGGGACTGGAAGCTCTTGCCGTGGGCGAAGTCCGCCGGGAAACATCCTGGGCGAAATGAAGCTCTGGTCGATGCGGCGTTCCTGTCGTTTCACCGGGAAGAGGTCAAGGCTCTCGTGGAAATGATCGAACAGGCGATGTCTGCCGGGGATGCCGTGGCGGTTGCTCCGCGGTTTGAAACGGAAATTTCGGTTTTTCGGGAGGCGTTTTTAACGCGGAACATTCCCGTGGTGGAGTGGCCCGCTGTAAGGCGTGGCGCGGTTTCGCTGGTAACGGTTTACGGCAAGTTTTCCGAGGTCTTGCGAATGTCCCGGTCGGCGATTGTCGGCGGTTCGTTTGCGCGGTCGCTCGGCGTGCACGATTTTTGGGAGCCGTTGCGGATGAATGTTCCGACTTGCATCGGTCCGTATTTTCGTGGACAGCGGGAAGCGGTTCGCTCGCTTTTACACGAGAAGGCTCTAGCCCAGATCCAGAAACCTTCCGAATTTCTGAATCGGGATTTTCCCTCGGCGGAAAATGTGGAACGTTTCCTTGCGCGGGAACGGGAAAGAATTTTATCGTCCTATGAAGCGTTCAGGCGATTTGTCGAAACGGTCCTCGGACGGAACAAAATTCTCGACTGTGCTTTTTCAAAATCAAAACAGATGGAATCTTCAAAATGAAAAAACTTTATCTGGCAAGTCCGCGAGGCTTTTGCGCCGGTGTGGATCGCGCTCTGCATGTCGTGACCAAGGCTCTTGAAAAGTTCGGTGCGCCGATTTATGTCCGCCACGAAATCGTTCACAACGCTTTTGTCGTCAGCCGTTTTCGCAAGCAGGGAGCCGTCTTTGTCGAAGACTTGAAAGACGTTCCCGAAGGTGCGACTGTCGTCTTTTCCGCTCACGGTGTTCCCGAACATGTTTACGAAGAAGCGAAACAGCGAAATCTGCACGTTCTCGATGCGACATGTCCCTTGGTGCAGCGCGTACACATGAGCGCGAAACGGCATCATGCGGCAGGTCGTCATGTGATTCTGATTGGACATGCCGGGCATACCGAGGTGGAAGGTCACTTGGGGCAGCTTCCCGAGGGAGCGATTACGCTGATTCGAAATGCGGACGATGTGAAAAAGCTTTCCTTTCCTGCGGGAACAAAGCTCGCCTACATTACCCAGACGACGCTTTCCGTGTCGGAGACGAAGGGCGTAATCGATGCGCTTCACGAAGCCTTTCCCGATATCGAAGGACCGGTCCGCGGAGATCTGTGCTATGCGACGGGGAACCGGCAGGCGACGGTCGCGTCGCTTTGCGACAAGGTCGATTTCTTGCTTGTCGTCGGGTCGCAAAATTCCTCCAATTCCAGTCGGCTTGCGGAACTTGGAACGGAACACGGAATCCCTTCGCGCCTGATCGACAGTGTAAAAGACATTGACTCGTCGTGGTTTGATGGGATTGAATCCGTCGGACTTTCGAGCGGGGCCAGTGCCCCGGAAGATCTCGTGCAGGATGTTGTCGCCTGGATGCGCGAAAAATATCCGGGAATCGTGGTGGAAAACTGGGTTACGATGCAGGAAAAGGTAAAGTTTCCGTTGCCTGCGGAGCTTGCGTCTTGACGAAAGCTTTCAAATTAACTAATGTTGTGCCCATAAAAAACACGGAGTTTATACGATGAGCCGTATTTGTCAAGTTTCTGGAAAAGGTGCCCTCGTCGGCAACATGGTTTCTCACTCCAACCGCAAGAAGTTGGTGAAGCAGTATCCGAATCTTCAAACGAAGCGTTTCTACGTTCCGGAAGAAGATCGCTGGGTGACTCTCCGCGTGAGCGCCGCAGGTCTCCGCACGATCCAGAAGCGCGGCATCTTTGCCGTCATTCAGGAACTCGGAATTTAATTATTCTGTAGCTTGTTGGAAAACCGCTTTGGCTGCAAAGCGGCTTTTCGTGTTTTAAATGTTTGTTGGTTTAAACATCTGAATTCGGCGACTTTTAGGGGAAAAAAGCTTGTAAGTACGATAAAACGAAAGCCTGCTTTGGAAAGCTATATTTGGGAATGTTGAAAATTTTTAGAAGGAAATTTTTATGAAAATGTTCAAACTTTCCGCATTCGAAATTTTGACGGCTATCGCTCTTACCGCCTGCGGCGACGATGTAACCTTTTTGTAGAAGACAACGGGACGTTGAGGTTTTCCGTTGTTCTCGACATCACGTACTTCTGGAATTCTTCGGTGATCAACGCTTACTACGCCAAGCTTTGGTATCTAATATTCAACAGAGCAAGTGCGAAAACAAACTACCAAGGCAAGTACTATGGGTTTTCTGTCCGTTGTGTCAAGGATGAATAAGAGTTAGGAGTCAGAAGTCAGGAATCAGAAAATAGTACGACGAATCGACATCCCCAAAAATTGGAACATTCAAAAGGCGAATAAATTTCGCCTTTTATCGCATTAGCTTGCGGCTTCCGTTCCCTGTTCGAGAAACTGGAGCAGGTCGTGCTGCTTGGAAAGCGGAACCAGGATGTATAGGATGTCGTCTGGTTCGAGCTTGACCGCGCCGCGGGGCGGGAGCAGCCGGGCGTTTCGGGTAATGGAAGTGATGACGATATCGGCGCCGAGTTTCAGCTCCTGGATAGTCTTGTGCGCGCAGAACGAATTGTCGAAAACCTGAAATTCCACAAGGTCCATGTCGGAACGCTTGACGGAATGCAGCTCCATCGAAAAAGGCGATTCGGGGGGCTTGGGAATGGAAAGCTTCAGTTTGCGGGCGAGTACGCCGAGCGAGCTTCCCTGCAGAAGGCAGCTGACGATGACCGCGAAGAAGATGATGTTGAAAACCGATTCGCTGGGGTCAAGCCCGTAGGCGGCGGGATACGTGGCAAGCACAATCGGGACAGCGCCCTTGATGCCGCCCCAGCAGAGAAACCCGCGTTCCTTGGCAGAGTATTTGAAGGGAAGCGTCGAAAGCCAGACGGCGACGGGACGCGCGACGAAAATCATCAACGCAGCGATCAGCAGTCCCTCTTTCCAGACGTGGACAAAGCTTCGCGGGAAGGCGAGAAGACCGAGCATGAGGAAGAGCGCCATGTTACAGAATGTGGAAATTCCTTCGAGGAAGTTGCTCACGCCGCGCTTGGCGACAAAGTCGGAATTGCCGAGCCAGTATCCCATAAAGAAGACCGCGATAATGCCGTTTGCGCGGATGACGTCCGCCGTGCCGTAGCCGAGAAGAATCGTGCCGATGATGAGAACGTAATAGTAACCGCGGTTTTCGGACTTGAGATGGTCAAAGAGAAACTTGGCGACGCGGCTGATTAAAAATCCGACGATGATCCCGCCCGAAAATTGCCAGGCGAGTTCCGCGAGAAATCCCACGGGGGTGGAATTGTTTCCGGCGAGGCTCCCGACAAAGGCGAGCGTTAAAAGAATCGCCATCGGGTCGTTAGCCGCACTTTCGACGTTGAGCGTTGCGGCGAGCTTCTTTCGGATGGGGTTTTGCCGGGTAATCATGAAGACCGCGGCAGCGTCCGTGGAAGAGATGATGGAGCCTATCATCATGGACTGGATCCAGTCGTAGTGCATGATGAAGTGGATGGAAACACCGAGAACGGCGGCTGTCACGGCGACGCCAAAAGTTGCAAGAAGGATGCCGGGCTTTGCCACGAGCTGCAAATCCGAGCGGGTCGTCCGAAATCCGCCATCGAACAGGATAAAGATAAGCAGGATATCCGCGATCTGCTTCGTGATTTTCGCATCGTTAAACTGGACGAGGTTTAGCCCGTCGTTTCCGACAAGAATACCGACGGCGAGGAACACAATCAAAACCGGAACTCCGATCTTGTCCGAAATCTTTGTCGCAAAAATCGAGGCGACGATCAGCAGCGCAAAAAGAAAGAGCATCGCTCCAAAAATACAAAAACGGATCGGTTGAAATCGGTCCGTCTTTGAAATCTTTTTGAAAAAATTTTTAGAGCTTGTCGTAGGCTTCGTCGGAAACTTCTTCGAGCCATTCATTGCCCTTGCCGGGGGCTGTCGGGTCGGGAACTTCGACGGAGAGATGCGCGAACCAGGAATCCTTTGACGCTCCGTGCCAATGCTTGACGTCTTTGGGAATGTACACGGCATCGCCTGCCCGGAGCTTTCTTGCCGGTTCGCCTTCGAACTGGAGCCATCCTTCTCCCGCGGTGACGATGAGAAGTTGTCCGCCGTCGTGGTGAATGTGCCAGTTGTTGCGGCATCCCGGTTCAAACGTGACGTTCGCGACGGAAACGCCTTTTTGGTTCAAGCGCTGCAGGTAGGACTGTCCCTTGAAGAATTTTCCGAACGGATTCTTTTCGCCGCGCGGAAAGATTTTTTCGGAGATGGCGAGGCTTTCAAGGCCATTGCCCGGAGCTTTTTGAGCTGCCTCGGCGACTTCTTTCAGGTAGGCTTGGGCGTTCAGCATCCGGGGATATCCGCAGAACGGAAGGCAGACGTAGATAATCTGTTCGAGATATTCCCGTGTGCGGCCTTGGGCGAGGTTCGCGCCGATATGCGCCTTGAGCTGCGGTTCCGTTCCGAGGTTTACGAGAATCGCCATCGTGAGAAGTTCGCGGGTGTTCAGGTCGAGGCCTTTGCGCGTGTAGTAATCGCCGAAACAGTTCGTGGCGAGGAAATAGTTGGCGAGCGGAACGTTATCCTTGCCGGATTTTTTTATCTGTTCGAATCTTTCCCCGAAAAGGGAAATCTGGGAGTCGACGCCTTTTTCGAAGCGGTCTTCGGCGGAACCGTCGGTCGTTTGGCGGTTTGCCTGGACGGAAATTCCTTTGCGCTTGAATACGGCATTTGCCACTTCGGCGGCATCTGCGGCACGGGAAAGCCCGCTGTAAGGCGCGCACTGGTAAATCGCTTCGAGAATTTCTTCCGCGGAAAGAATTTTGCTATCGAGCGTTTTGGAAATCTGCTCGGCGAGAAGCGTTCCCGACTGCTGGACGGTGAGCGATACAATCGAAACCAGGGCGCGTTCTTTCGGAGCGACGAGCGGTGTCTTTTGGGGAACTTCCCGTTCGGTCATGTTGTCGAGAATTTCGTGGATTTCCGCATCCTGTGAAAAGGCTTGCGTGTTCTGTTCCGGAGTGTTGCACCCGGAGAGTGCTGCTGTCAATCCGAAGAGGCTCATGATTAACCATCCTTTTTTCATCGTTTTCCTCGCACGTAGAAGTGTGTTTAAAAATATACGACTTAGAGCTTGCTCTAGGACAAGGGCGCTGGAAAAATTTTTTTGAGGGGATTAGTTGATAGTGGATGGTTATTGGTTAAGAGTTTGTGAGAGATCAGGAAACAGAAATTAGGAATCAGGTAAAACGGGAAGCGGGACACGATGAGAGGGAAGAGGGAAAAAGGGAATAGGGAGTAGAATGGAAAGCGGGCGTCAGAGTTTAGTGGATAGTTGGTAGTTGATAGTTGCTAGCAGTCAGAAATCAGGAAACAGGAATCAATTATTAAAATGGGAAGCGGGGCGCGGTTGGCGGGATGAGGGGCATCTGAGCGGACTTTTTCCTTTTGGCGACATCCACCCTAATGCCGCTCAACTTGTCATTGCCGGGCGTGCCCGGCAATCTTTGCCAACCTGTCATTATCGGGCTTGACCCTGTCATTGCCGGGCATAGACCCGGCAATCCCCACACACAAAGAGATTCCCCGGTCTGCGTCCGCCGCGGCGGACAAGCCGGGGAATGACATTGTAGCGCACCGTCCCCGCGTCCCGTGTTCCGCTTAGTTTGTCCTTAAAGCTTAAACGTCCGCAGACTAATCCCTGTTCCCTAGCCACTGATCCCTAAAATCTAGACGTCAACCGTTCTAAGCTCTAAGTTCTCTTAACTAAACTCTGACAAGTCACTTCATCTTGGTCAGGTAGGCGGGGACGGAGCCGTTCTTTTGAATCGCCGGAAGGATTCGGGAAATGTCCCAGTCTTCCTTGCGGATTCTGCGGCGAAGCAGAGCCACAAAAACTTCCATCAGCATTTCGCAGTCATAGACGGCGCGGTGCATTTCTTCGTTGTTGATAGAAAGCCGGATCTGTCCCTTGATGCGCTGGAACATATGCGCGAGGTCTCCGAGCCTGTGGCTTTTGAGTTCCGGCAAGATGGATTTTGCAATTCTTAGGCTATCGACAATCGGGTTTCCCGGGAGAAGCTGGGGATGCTTGGTGTAGGCGACGTGCAAAAATCCGGAGTCAAAGTCGGCGTTGTGGGCGACTAGTATTGCGGACTGCCCGCAAAAAACAGTGAATTTTCGCAAGACGTCGTTTATGGGAGGAGCGTTTTCGACCATCGCGTTCGTGATGTGGTTGATGCGGGTCGCTTCGTCGGGAATCATCATCGGAGGCTTGACGAGCGTCTGGAACGTGGCGATTTCTTTGGGGCGAACGATGCCGTTATCGTCATAGACGGTAAACTTGACAGCTCCGATTTCGACGATTTCATCCTTGTTTGAAGATAGTCCGGTGGTTTCGAGGTCAAAGGCGACAAAGGTTGAATAAAGCACAGGGTTCTCCAGAATGAAACGTCAAAAGCCAAAAATAGCTTAATGATTTTGTCAAAGTTGACATTTAGCGGATTTGCACGATAACTTTGGAAAAGGGTAGCGGAATCTTCGCCTTGTCCCAGCTTTTCAGTGAAATGTGCATCCCGTAACGGATTTCGACAAAAAAACAGGGGCTCCCGGAGCGTTCCGCAAGCCATCGGGTTCCGGGCTTTTCGATTCCCGCGGGACCCTTTGGACCGTCGAGTGCCATGGCGCAGAGGTTTCCCGCCCGGAGCTTTCGGAGAACTTCCCGAATGTGAAACGCCTGCTCGGAACTTGAACCGCGGACGGTCCTGTACCCTAGGTCCGATGCGATTTTTGCGAGAAATTCCCCGTCGCCGCTCGGGGAGATGAACGCGACGATTCCCCTTTTTCGGAAGGCCGCCGTCGCGGCGAAAAGATCCCGGTGCCAGATTGCCAAAATGCCCGGTCCGCAGACTTTTCCATCTTTTTCCCGTGAAATCCGCAGACTTTTCATCCAAAATTCCAGGATTTTGCAAAAAAAACGCTTTTTTATGGAAAGTTTGCCGACCATTACCTTGGAAAATAAAAAAATAATTCCTATTATTGGAATATCTGGCGACGTACCCAAGTTGGTAAGGGACGGCTCTGCAAAAGCCCCATTCCTCAGTTCGAGTCTGAGCGTTGCCTCGAAAAAGGCGGATGAATTTCATCCGTCTTTTCGTTTTAAAGGTTCGTAAAAAATCAAAAAAAAGAAAGTTCCGCACTTGGCGGAACTTTTTTCGTTTGTCGGAAAGATTAATATCTCTTGCCCTTGCGCGCGTCGATCGTCACCTGGACAGTCTTTTCGCCTTCGACCTTGACAAGTTTTTCGGCGGCGCGACCGTTGTTGCATTCGGCGCGAACCATATGGTCACCGGCGTCTAGGTTGTGGACTGTCAGCGGAGCCCCGTCCGTCTTGTCTGCGTTATCGCCATCGACATAGATGATGCACTTGCCCGGAAGCGTTGTCACTTCGATGTTTCCCTTGGGGATGACCGTTCCGAAATTGAACGAGTTGCGCTTGTCGTTTCCCGGCCAGATGTTCACGCGCTGGTTCACGAGTTCGTAGCCTTGATCGACGACGATCAATGTTTGGCGTCCGGATTTGACCTGGCGATTTTCGATCGGGCTCTTGCCCAGAAGCTCGCCGCCGAGATAGACTTCGCTGTTGGGCGGTTCGGTGAGAATCGTCACGTTGGCGGGCTGGTCGCGAGGAGGCGGCTCTTCGGCCATGGCGGCTACTGCGGAGAATGAAATCGTGATGGCGCTGAGGGTCAAAAATTTTGAGAAAAATTTCATCGGAAACTCCTTTTCAATCGGGTATTAAGATATAAAGAAAATGATGCCCGGTGGAAGCTCCAAAAGAAAAATATTCCCATAAATTGTAATTTTTGGAAGAAATGAAAGATCTTTATCAAAAATTGCGAACGTTTACGGGCAAAAACTACGGCCTGTATAAAAGCCTGTGCGGCAGAACCTGGAATTTTGGGGATTTTGACCTGGAGTTTGTTCACGTTCAGGGCGATCCGTTTGCGCCTGCGTCGCGGCTCAAGTTCAAGGCTCCGCTGGAACGGCTCGGAATCCCTGCGGAATGGGGAAACTTTCCCGTGAAACGCATGGCTCTTGCGGACTTTCTCTTGCGGAAGCTCTGCGCGGAAATCGAAACCCGATCGGAAGAGGAATCCTTTCCGGTGAAAGTAAATGTTCCGGGCGAGGAAATTCTTGTGCGGAATGCGCTCTGGGTCGGCGGACCTTCCGAAAACGGAGGCTCGGCGGTTGTCGAAGCGATTCTTTCGGTGGAGCTTCCGGGGGAAAAGCGGCGGATTGATGTAGAATCCGCAAGCGAGCTTCTGACTTCGACGATTCCCGACCTGCTGATGGCTCTTTACCTGAACAGGGACGAGGAACGCTTCGAGGCAAAACGCCACATCGAGTCTTTGGAAGTCCGCGAAGAGCTTTTGAAAATCTTGAAGGAAAAAGGTTGGGTCGCCTTTGTGCCGAACGGTTCGATTCTTCCGCGGGAGTCCGGTTCGAGCGACCTTCCCAAGAAAGACGCGTTCCCGTTTGAATCTCCGGCGGAACTTTTAGAGACCGTCGAAGTCTTTGGCAAAAAGATTTCGGGGATGGCGATTCCCCGCGGAATTACGGTGATTGCGGGCGGAGCCTATCACGGAAAATCGACGCTCCTCTCGGCGCTTGAAAAGTCTGTCGTGCCGCATGTGGTGGGCGATGGCCGGGAATGGGTTGTCGCGGATCCGTCAGCGGTGCGGATTGCCGCGGAACCGGGCCGCGTTGTAAAGGGAACGCGTATCGAGCCGTTTGTTCGGGAACTGCCGTTCGGCGTTTCGACGAAATCTTTCCGGACGCGTTCGGCTTCGGGTTCGACTAGCGAGGCGGCGAATCTTGTCGAAGCTCTTGAGTTCGGAGCGAAAACTTTGTTCATCGACGAAGACGCTTCGGCGGTAAATTTCCTGATTCGGGATTCCCGGATGCGGGAACTGGTCGGTGAAAAGGACGAGCCTCTAATTCCGCTGTCGGACAGGGCTTCGGAACTGAAGTCGCTCGGCGTGAACATGGTGATTGTCGTCGGCGCGTGCGGGGATTATCTGCATGTTGCGGACACGGTCCTCGTGATGAAAAATTATTTGCCGGTGGATGCCTCGGAAAAGGCTCGCTTGGTGACCGCTGAAAATCCCGTCCAGCCTGCGCTTGAAAATCTTCCGAAATTCGGGGACTTTAAATGCCGGAGCCTTTTGGAACTGGCTGACGACTTGACTCCCGGGCTGAAACCCCGCGGACCGGTGGAACGCCAGGTGAAAGTGCGCCTCCGCGGGTCGGAACTTTCGATAGGCTACGTCCATGCGGATTTGCGGGCGCTGTTTCCGTTTGCGCGGACGGCTACGCTCAGCGGGCTTGGGCTTTTCCTCTTGAATCTTTTGCAAAATGCCGAAGACATTCCCGCGGACGAAGCGATTCACAGGCTCTACGCCCAGATTCAGAATGTCGGATTCCGCCGCTTACCGCAAGGCTTTTCCAAGGATTCCGAGCTTCCCCGCGAAGCGGAAGTCGCGATGGCGCTTTTGCGGTTAGAAAACCCGCCGAAACCCGAAAAGTGAGATTTGAAAATGGAGAAAATCGGGCTGATTCTCTTGTCTTGCGTGGCGCTTTCCTTTGCCGCACTTTCCGAAAATGTCCGCGTGAACTTTATTTCCAGCTGCGAAGACGGCGGTTCTTCCCCGGAATTTTGCGAGTGCGTCTTTGGAAAAGTCGAAAAGAAATATTCCCAGAAACAGATCGATGCGATTGAATTGAAGCTGCGCCGCGGTCACTCGGACTTGGGCTACGCGGAATTTGTGAAGAACGCTTCGAAGGAATGCGATGCGCTGGTGAAGTCGGGAAAGTCGCTCGGTGCGCTGGCGGTAAGCGAAGACGCTTCCGAAAATTCTTCATCGCTTTCGGCGGAAGAACTCGCAGCTCTCGAAGCTCTCGGGCTTGATTCCGCCTTTGCTTCGGGAATGGTGAGCGCGCTTCTCGAATCTCCCGAATACAGGAATGTCTTTCTCGCGGAATGTTCCGTGGAATTTCGAACCTATTTTGGAAATTCCCAGGCGCAGAAGAGCTGCCGCTGCGCTTACGATAAGCTCGTTTCGGATGGAAATGTCGGAAAGCTTTTGGGCCTGATGGACGACGGAACGCTGAACGATTCGCTCGCCCTCGAAATGTTTTTACCATGTATGCCGAAAACGTTTACGGCGGAAATGGAAAAATTCCTGATGGATTCCTGCGAAACGGTCGCGTCAAAGCCTATCTGCCGCTGCATCGTGAGGGAACTCAAGTCGCACTTCACATTCGAACAGCTCTTGCGTCGGACGGTTCAAAATCCGGCTTTCATCCAGGGCTATGCGACCGGAGCCGCTATCCGCTGCAAGGACGAATAACGGTTGTCCGAAATTTTATACCAAGGGAATCGTTTCGATTTTTCCGATGGAACGGTAGATGTCGGCGTGCGCCTTTTGGAAGTAGAGGACGGCGAAATGCGGGTCGCTTGCGGAATAGATCGCCTGGGCGTGGGGATTCTGTTTGAGAACGGCATCCTTGGCGGATTGGTCAAAGTCTCGGACGACTTCTCCGGTAACGCGTATCCAGTCCTCGCCGAACATCGCCGCAATTTCGATTTTCGGATTTTTTTCCATCTGGTGGAAACAGTCCTTATCGTCTTTGGTGCAGATGTACAGACGATTCTTGAAACTTGCGATGACGCCGAACGGGCGAAGCTTCGGTTGAGAATCTTCGACGGTCGCCACGTAAAAGACTCCGGCTTTTTTTAGAAATTCAAATGCAGATTTCATAAAAATCTCCGATGGGAAAAATACTTATTTTTGACGGAGAAATTCTTATGCCCATTTCCCTGGAACCGATCGGAACTTTTTTTTCCAAGGCGTCTTACAAATACGAGGTGCCGCGCCAGGGAATTTTTGACGGCGGACGCTCGGGGAAAATCGAACTTTTTCCGCAGCGAGGATTTGAAAATGCGCTGCGCGACATTTCCGGTTTCGAAAGGCTCTGGATAATTTTTTTGTTTCATCAAAACAAAGGCTGGCGGGCGACAACGCGGCCTCCCGTTCCGCCGAGGGATCATGAACGCGTCGGAATTTTTGCATCCCGCGGACCGTACCGTCCCAATCCGATCGGGCTTTCCTGCGTGAGGCTCGTTTCCGTGGAAAGGCTTGCGCTGAATGTCGAAGAGGCGGACTTGCTGAACGGAACGCCGATTCTGGATATCAAACCTTATATTCCGAGTGCGGATGCTTTTCCGAACGCTCGGGCTGGCTGGGTGGAAGAACAAAGTCTGGACAGCTGGGAAATTTCGGCGACGGAAGAATTTATTGGACAGAGCGCCTGGCTGGATTCCGTTAGCGGGCTTGACTTGCTGAGTTTTGCCCGGTGCCAGCTTTCGGTGAATCCGCTGGATACGACGCGCCGCCGTGTCCGTGTGAACGCTTCGGAGCGAACCGCGGAACTCGCCTTTCGGACATTCCGCATCGATTTTTCCTTTGACGAAAACGCCCGGAAAATTTTATTAAAGAAAATCCGCAGCGGCTATTCGGCGCAGGAACTGGAAACTCCCGCGGACCGTTACGGGGACAAGCCTCTTCACCGGGAATTTCTCTTGCACTTTGCGCAAAGCCCGAAAGCGTAAAGCTGCAACCGCTCGATGGAAAAGCCTTCGGGGGCGCTTTTCTTGAAATCTTCCGGCGTCAGGAAAATATCGAAAATCTTTCCGCATTTTTCGCACTTGAAATGCGCATGGGGAGTTGTGTCCGCATCGTAATGGATGCTGCCGTCCCCGACGTCGAGCGTGATGACAAGCCCGCTTTCGCGGAGCGTTTCGAGCGTATTGTAAACGGTCGTGCGAGAGAGCGTCGGAATCTGCGGCAAAAGATCGTCGTAGATGGTGCTTACTGTCGGATGATTCTTTTTTTCGAGCAGATAGTCGAGGATTCGGATTCGCTGCAGGGACGGTCGGACGTTTTTTTGTTTGAGAAGTTCGGAAGAGGACATAAAAGAAAAAGGAAAGGGGCTTTCGCCCCGGTTTTTTACTTGGAGAAGTATCTGCGGAGAAGTCCGGCGAAGGCACTGCCGTGGCGAGCTTCATCCTTGCACATCTCGTGAACCGTATCGTGAATGGCGTCGTAGTTGAGTTCCTTGGCGCGCTTCGCGAGCTTGAGCTTGCCTTCGGTTGCGCCCGCTTCGGCAGCGACGCGGAGCGTGAGGTTCTTTTTTGTGTCGGGATAGACGACTTCGCCGAGAAGCTCGGCGAACTTTGCCGCGTGTTCCGCTTCTTCGAAAGCGATTCGCTTGTAGGCTTCCGCGACTTCCGGGTAGCCTTCGCGGTCCGCTTGGCGGCTCATCGCGAGATACATTCCCACTTCGGTGCATTCGCCGGTGAAGTTTTCTCGAAGCCCCTGGACGACTTCCTCGTCGAGGCCTTGCGCAACGCCGATACGATGCTCATCCGCCCACTTGGGAGTTTCTCCCGTCGGAGCGTCTTCCTTGAGCTTGAACTTGGATTTCGGAGCCTTGCACTGGGGGCAGTGTTCGGGAGGTTCTTCTCCGAACGAAACATAACCGCAAACGGAACAGACCCATACTTTCATTTTTGTCTCCTTGTTGAAAGTGATGATCACATCTTTACGATTAAAGTTGTAATCATTACAGATTTACAATTATTTCAATCAAAAGTCAAGGGAAAATCGAAAAAAGTTGATTTTTTTAGGGAGGTGGGACAAGGGACACGGCGAGCGGGACGAGAGTTGGCAGGGATTAGTGGTTAGTTATTAGTGGAGAGTTGATAGGAATCAGGAGGCAGGAAACAGGATTCGGTGGATAGTAGAAAGGACTCAGAAAACAGGAATCAGAGGGACACGGAACACGATGAGAGGGATGAGGGAGTCTGAGCGGGCTTTTACTTCAAGCGTTCATCTTGAAGGATGGTCCGTAAATAAGTCGCTTAACCTGTCATTGCCGGGCATCGATCCGGCAATCCCCATACACACAGGGATTCCCCGGTCTGCGTCCGCCGCGGCGGACAAGCCGGGGAATGACAGTGCA
>CAVKXR010000028.1:0-16814 GCA_963660275.1 Oscillospiraceae bacterium | reverse complement strand
AATATGGAATATCCCATCGTCGAGCACTTGAAAAAATATCCCCCACAAGGGACTGTCAGCGTTTTAACCCAGACGAACGACGATGCCTTGAAAATGATGGCCCTACTGAATCACGAAAACATTAAAGCAAAGCTGATTCAGAATAGCGACGGATTTTCGTGCTACGACCTTGTAGCGTTCAGATGCTTTGTGAAATGGCTCTCAAACAACGAAGATCCTGTCATCAGCTCTGATGAATGGAGCGCCTCCATCAGCAAGTTTGAAGACACTTATCAAAAGAGCGCCTTGCTGCCCATCTGTTTAAAGGCTCTTAAAGTTTATCAAAAACATAATGACCGTCTTTATCGAAACGATTTGAAGCTGTTTTTGATGGAATCAAAAATTTCTGACTTTGAACGCGGCAAAAAGAACGAAGTCGTTGTCTCCACGATTCATAAGGCGAAAGGTCGCGAATTTGACAGAGTTTACATGATGCTCAAGGATCAAAGGGCCAGTACCGAGCAAGGTCGCCGCATATTGTATGTTGGCTTTACCCGTGCAAAAAAGCAACTGTATGTTTTCCATTGCTGCCCATTCTTGGACAAATACGCTCCCGTAATAAAAGAAAAGGCGAAGTATCCGGAACCCGCAGAAATCATCTGCCAGTTCGGTCACAGGGATATGTGGCTGGATTACTTTTATGGTGAAAAAAATGGCGAAGGCGATGGGCTAAAAAAACGCATCTTCAAATTACACAGCGGAGACACGTTGAAGTATTTCCGTGGAGGCTTGTACGACGACAGTGGTTCGAAAAATCCTGTCGCCGTATTGTCAAAAGCCGCGAGAGAAAAGATTTCCCATTTGAATGATTTGGGTTATTCGGTAAAGCAAGTCCGAATCCGCTATATAGTCGCTTGGCACAATAAAGAATGCGAAAAACTTTGCCCGATTATTCTACCGGAAATTGAACTTGCCAAAAAATGAATTGTCGTCATTAAATCCAGCCGTTTTCCATTGCGGACTTTTCGCCTTCGTCCAATGCTTTTTGCAGCTTGTGTTCAGCGGTTAATCGCTCGTATTCCTCGATATCGACGACAACAAAACGTCCTCGTCCGTTTTTGGTCAGAAAAACGGGAGAGCCTTCGGCGACATTGATAATTCGAAATTTTGTTAAAAATTACGGCCACACGAACGTGCCGTTCAAATCCTTTTCCCCGTTGTCAATCAAAATGTCCTGCCCCGTGCAGTTTTTGTTTACAACGGTGAGAAAGTAAATCCATTCAGCGATGTCTCCGGGGCTCGCCCAGCGTTTGAGCGGGGTAACGTCCATGATTTTTTGCCAGAGCTTTTTGTCGCGCATCACGGGAAGGTTCAGGTCGGTGGTGACGCCGCCCGGTGAGATGCTGTTGCAGGTCGCGCCGAACTTTGCAAGCCTTATCGCAGCGTTTTTCATGTAGGCGAGCAGTCCACCCTTGGACGCGGAATATTCGGGAAACTCCGCACCGGAATGAGCCGACGCCGATGCGACGAGCAACACGGACTTGACTGCGGGCTGAAACGCGTATCTTTCGACAAAGCGCATCGAACCTTTGAGATTCACATCGATATCGCGACCGGAATTTTGGACGCCCGCGTTGCTCACAACGATTTCCGCAGAGGACTGGATTTCGGGCAGTAAATCCTTGGAAACGTCGCAAATAAAATGCTCATAATTTTTATGGTGAATGCTTGGCTCCAAAATATCGAACCCGAAAACGCGCGCTCCGTTTTCCAGAAATTTTTCCGCAACCGCCTTGCCAATGCCGCGGCTCGGTCCGCTGACTAATACGTTCATACTTTTCCTTCCTTAAACCGAATGTACTCTTTCCCGATTCCCTGGGTTTCCCACGCGCGACAAATCCGGTAGCCCAGCGGACTAAAGACGACTTCGCAGAGAAGCTCCATCACTGCGCCCGTGAGCGAACAGACGAGAACCTGCGCCATAGTCCATCCGAAGAAAACATGGCTCACAATGCAGGCGAAAAGAAAATTATCGACAAACTGGGCGAGCATCGTCGAAGTGTAGGAGCGGGCCGCAAAGTTTCTGAAATTATTGGAAGCCGTCCGTTTGGAAATCCAGTGGTTCACGGCGGAATTGACGATTGACGATACGAACATGGCGACCGCCGAGCCGAAAACGACATACCAAGTGCCGCCAAACGTCGCATTCAGAGCGTTGTTAGCGACCCGAGCCTTTTCCAGACCGAAATCCGCGTAGCTGTAAAATTCGCCCCACATCCCGGGCGTCATCGCGAGCAGATGGAACAGAAAGAATACACACAAATTAACGAATAAGGCGAGCAGGGAAATTTTCATCGCCGCCTTGGCGCCGAACCGTTTGCAGATCATGTCCATGCACAGGAACGAAACCCAGCTGAGCGTGAATCCGCAATCGAGTGCGAGATACCGGAACGAGACCAGCTCCTTGTTGGCGAGCAGGTTCATGCACACCACGGAAAGGATAAAAAGACTGACAACCAGGGAGGGAATGTTCCGCAGAAGGAGAACGTAATCGGTCCATTCGCGGCGAATCCAATCAGAAAATTTCTGTTTCATTTTGTTTTTTAAGGAAGGTTAGACAAGGACTTCCGGAAAAATTCTGCGACATCGCAAAATTCTAACGAGGCAAATATAGAAATTAGAGTTTAGTTGATAGTTGATAGAAATCAGGAAACAGGACACAGGACTTAAGAATTAGAGAATCGCAGTTGAAATGGGACACGGAACATGGTAAGTGGGACGAGGGACGTCTGCGGACTAATCCCTGTTCCCTAGTCCCTGATCCCTAAACTTAAACGTCCACTATTCCAACTACCCATCTAATAAACGAACTGAAAATCCTTGACAATTAATGTCGCATTTTCCTTCCCCTTGAAATAGTCGCCTTTTCGGCTGCTCGCAAAGACGACGTTTACATGGGTAATCGGTTCGTCCGCGTTTCCCTGAACAGCGCCTTCCGGCATCGGATCGGCATTTGCGTGGGAACGCCCGTAGATGAACTTTGTTTCGAGCGTACGGAGGCCGTTCTTGTCTGGCTTCGAAATGGAGACAACGCCTTCCTTGGACGTATCGTAATCGGTCGTCGAACTGTACCAGGCGACGCCGACAAAACGCCTCTTTCCGTCTTTCCTGTTTTCGAGCGTCGCCATGACGGTGCAGGAATCGCCGAGGCCGTCGTACTTGAACTTGACGCGAAACGCCTTGGGGCGCGCTTCGAACGGAACGCCCCAGCGAATCAGAGCCTTGCCGTCCTTGTCGGTGAACCCGAGAAGCTGCTTGAGGCTCATGTTGCGGACGATTCTTCCGGTGAAAAGATTCCCGCTGGCGATAACGCCGACAACTTTTCTTGTCGTAAGCATTGCCGCATAGCTGCTGTCAGCAAGCTTCACTTTTTTCGTGGGCCATTTTTTGCTGCCCGAAGCGGAAAACGCCGGGTTGCCGTTGTCCCAAATATGATGGTTGGATGTCTTCCCGACCATTTCATCGCAAGTGACATGCCCGAACGTGATGAATCCCGGAACTTCTTCGCTGTGCCAATCCGAAAAAGAGCTGCCGGGAAGCTGGTATCCGCCCTTGATTTTCCAGGTTTCGTCCCCGATTTTAAATGACGTCCAGTTGCGCAGATCCAGCGTGTCGCGGAGCGAACTTTCCAATGAGTCCCGAAGCGAAAAGTTTTCGACGACGGCTCGCGAAAGCGGATAAATTCCGTTCTTTCCGTAATAGTTCACCGTGACAAAAATTGTCTTCTGCGCAGTGTCGATTTTTGCCTTTCCGATTTGTCCGCGGACGTGGAGCTTTTGGATGGGATTCTCGGCAAAGCAGAACGCTGCGAACAAGAGAATCGCGCAGAGAGAGCGGACGATTATTTTGTACGAAAAAAATTTCACGATGGACGCCCCGGCTTCAAGTTCCTGTAAACCTCTTCCATCTTGCGGACGGATTCCTTGACGCGGTAACGGTTTCCCTCTTCGATATACCGCTTGCTCATCTCGGACTTCTCTTCGGGATGTTCAATCCAGTAGTCGATTTTTTTGGCGAGATCGTCGGAATCTCCCGGTTTGAAGAGGGAGCGTTCGTCGAGCGCAAAATGAACCGTCGCGCTTTTCGGCGAATCGGCGATAATCGGAACGAGCCCGCAGGCGAAAGCTTCCATGCAGGCGATGGCTTCGATTTCCGCATCGGAGGCGTGGACGTAGATATCCGTGCTGCGGATGATTTTCAAAAGTTCCTCGGTCGAGTAGAATCCGAAAATCGGCTCGCGCGGAAGCCCTTTGGAAAGTCGCTTGTATTTTTCGAGAAGCGGTCCCTGGCCCGCAAATACAAGCTGAATCTTTTCCGCATACCTGGATTTCTTGGCCGCTTCGATAATCAGATCCTGACGCTTTTCGGGCGAGAGCCTGCCAATCATCAGCACGCGGATGTTTTCGTGGGGAATCGGTTCACCCGGCGTAAAAGCCGCATCGACGCCATTGCTTATCACATGCAGGTTTGCCTTGTAGCCATTTGCCCGCAATTCGCTTGCGATGAATTCCGTGGGACAGTGGATGTCGCGGAAACGTTTGTAGAAATAACGGTAGAGAAACTTGTAAAAGAATTTTGCCGCCAGCGCGACTTTTCCGAGCCCGATGTTGTAGGTGATGTTTTCCGCCTGGACGTGAAACGCGGCGAGGCACGGGATGTTCATTTCGCGAGCCATCTTTTCGACGGCCCTTGCCAGCGGAAACGGCAAATAGAAATGTACGACATCAAGCCCGGTCAAAAATTCCCGGATGACTTTTTCATCGATTTTGGCAAACGTGATTCCCTGCGGGTCGGCAAAGTGCGAAACAATCGGAATGTTCCACTTCGGAAGGATGAACTTGTCCTTGCCGGGAACGCCCGCGGTGAGCACCCGAACCGTATGGCCTTCTGCCCGGAGATTTTCTACAAAGCGTCGCGCCGAGGCTGTCGTACCGTTGTTCAGCGCATCATAAGTATCGATAACAAGCCCAATAATCATTGGGAACAATGTAGAAATCTAAAGACCGATATTCGGGCTTAATCCGATGGGCGAGAACTTTCGTCGGCTAACGCGCAGATTTCTTCCACCGTTTCGGTTCGGCCTCGGAACAGTTCGCACTTCTCCGCTATCGGGTTCCAGTAAAAGCCCCTGGCGTGGAAAAAAGACTTGTCGCAAAGACGCGCCGACTTGATGTAATCCGAGCGGGCTGCGCATTCGCGGAAATCTTCATTCTCATCATCTTCGTCCGAAGATTCATTTTCAACTTCCCGGAAATAGAAAATTTTGTTTGAACCGAATATCGCTGCGTTTCCGCCAATCGCCCGGCAAGCCTTGACAATCTTCTTTTGATGTTTTGCGTTGAGGTTGCGACCGTTGTAAAAGCCCATACCAATCATACGGGAATCTTTACTTTTGTAATGCTCTACCAGTTCTTCCAACGTCCTTCCGGTGCTATAATACTCAACTTCTGCACTGATCAAATTGCACCATTTCGTTTTGGAAAAACGTTCGCCGTTGTAGTTTTTGTAATAGCGGTTTCCGCATCCGGAAAACATCGCCAAGTAAAATGCCAAACAAAGCAGCCAAGAAATTTTCATCCGATATTCCTTTTGAAGTTTTGTCCCGAGAAGCGTTTCGCCAAGCGGGCTTCTCAAGTGTAAGAAAAAAAACGCTTCGTCAAGGCTTTTGCGCGGATTTTTCAAAAAGGTTGAATCGCTTTCCGGTCTCGCCTGAATTTTTGCCCCGAAGTTTCCAATTATTGTATTTTTAATTCCAGATGGCACATTTTTTGCGAAGCTGCGCCAATTCGTTCTTGCGGACGCTTTCCTGCGTTGGCGTTTTGGCGTTTTTTTTGCTCTCGGCCTGCGAGGATCCCGAAGAGGATTTGCCGTTTGAAAGCGAAGCAGTCGAGCGCCCGATGATGCTCTTTACGGATACGACTCTCCTCGACTTTTACGAAAAGGAAAGGCTTTCCTGGAAAGTGAAAACGGCGTATCTTGAACGCTGGGGCGGAACGGAAAAAATCTTTGCAAAGCCGATTCTCGTCGATATTTTCGATTCGCTCGGGGAACGCTCCGCCTTTTTGCGCGCGGATTCGGGAACGCTCGACAGCCGGATGAACTATGTCTATGCCTACGGCCACGTCTATGCGATTACGCCCAAAGGCGCTTCGGTTCGGGCGGATTCCCTCTTGTGGCACAAGAAAGACAATCTGGTCAAGACGGAAAGCTACGTGCGCGTGGTGAGCGAGGACGGCGACGTGCTGCAGGGAAAGGGCTTCGAGAGCGATACCAAGATGGAGAATTGGCACATCCTTTCGGACGTAACGGGAATTTTCCAGGACGCCGCCAAGCGCCTCAAGGAAGAAGACGAGAAGCAGAACGCGGAGCATTTAGAAGGTCCTGCGCCGCACTTGCCACCGACCGGAGGTTCCAGGTGAAGTTGCCGGTGATTCTCGGGATTTTTCTGTGCGGGATTTTTTCGCAGGCCGGTGCGCAGACGTCGCCGCTCGTGATGCGTCATGCCGACAGTCTCGCTGCGATGCGCAAGGCGGGATTTCTCCTTTTGAACGGGCGGGTCCGCTTCACGCATGATTCCGTCGAGTTTCGCACGGGCCGTGCCACATGGAACAAAAATTCGGACCAGGTCGATTGCGAGGGGAACTTTATCTTTACGCATCCCGACGGCTACATCAAGGCAAAGAGCGGCAGCTACCGGCGCAAGACGGAAATCGCAACGGCAAAAGGCTCGGTCGAGGCGAAGGATTCCGCGGGAACATACGCGTTCTTCGGGAACCACCTTGTTTACAACAAAAAGGAAAAAATCCTGACCCTTACCCAAAAACCCTTGCTGCATCAATACCAGGTTCAGAAAGACGGAAAAATCGACACGACATCCGTCCGGGCGGAGTTCATCTCGTTCGACCAAAACGCAGAATTCGCCAAGGCTTTCAAAAACGTCATCATCACACAGAGCGGAATGGTCGTAACCTGCGATTCGGGATACCTGGACAAGAAGCAGGGCTGGGTTTCGCTCAAGGGGAATCCCAAATTCACCATGGACGGCTACGAGCTTACCGGCGACTCTATCTACCTGACAGTCGATACGGACAAGCGGACGCTCAAAAGCGCGCTGGTCATCCGAAACGCCCACGGAAAGCAGCACGAAAAGGGCAAGCGCGGAAAGCCCGACCAATACACCGAGGCGGTCGGGGATACGCTCTACGCGGAATTTGCGGACGACAAGATTCAAAGCCTTTACGTGAACCTCAATGCGCACGGGACCTTTTACGAAGCGGATTTCGCCGATTACAAAAACAGCATGGACGGCGGAAGGCTCGACCTTTCCTTTCGAAACGGAAAGTTGCAAGGCGCATTAATCTCGGGAGAAGCACAAAGTACGTATTTCCACGTCGGAGAAAAACAGCGCATCATCGAAGGCAAGAACGAAGCCGCAGGAGACACGATTCGAATCGTATTTGACGAAGGAAAGGTTCTGCATCTCAAACTCGCAGGAACGAAAACGCTCGCCAGCGGACGTTACATCGATCTGTCCAAGCAGAATATCTTGCCAAAAGTTCCCGAAGCTCTCATCGATTCGTCCAAAGTGATTTCGTCGGAACGGCTCAAGTCCAAAAAAGGCGGGGCAAAGGTTCCGGCAAAAAAGCGGGGGAAAAAATGAAGAACCTGATCCGGACAATCCGCACCGAAAAAATTTCCAAGATCTACAACGGGCGCAAAGTGGTAAACGAAGCGTCCATCAGCGTCTCGCAGGGCGAAGTCGTAGGACTTCTCGGCCCGAACGGCGCAGGAAAGACGACCACGTTCTACATGATAGTCGGCATGGTCCGCCCCGATTCCGGGCACATCTTTCTAGACGATGTCGAGATGACCGAAAAGCCGATGTTCCGCAGAGCGCGCCTCGGCGTGGGATACTTGCCGCAAGAGGCTTCCATCTTTCGGAAGATGAGCGTTCAGGATAACATCATGGCGATTCTCGAAACACAGGGGCTGAAACGAACGGAACGCAAGGAACGCCTCGAGGAGCTTCTCGAAGAGTTTAAAATTACGCACATCCGAAAGACGAAAGCGATGAGCTGTTCGGGCGGGGAACGTCGCCGGCTCGAAATCGCGCGGGCGCTCGCCGCAAGCCCGGACTTTCTTTTGCTCGACGAGCCGTTTGCCGGTATCGACCCGATTGCCGTGGCGGACATCCAGTCGGTCATTTCTTCCTTGCGCGACAAGGGCATGGGCGTCCTGATTACGGACCACAATGTCCGCGAAACGCTTTCGATTACAAACCGCGCCTACATCATGTATAAAAGCCAGGTTCTTACCGAAGGTTCGTCGGATTATCTGGCGAACAACGAAGAGGCGAAGCGCATCTATCTCGGTGAATCGTTCCGATTGGATTAGGGAGGTTTTTGTGAATTTAGGAATACAGCTCAAGCAAGGCGTGCGGCTCGAACAGAACCTGTCGCCGCAAATGTTGCAGTCCGTCAAAATGCTCCAGATGAATTCGCTCGAACTCGAAACGGCGATTTCGGAAGAGCTTGCCGAGAACCCTCTCCTCGAAGCGGACGAAACTCCCGACAGCCGTCTGGAATCTCTCGATGCTCCGGCAAAGGAAAGCTCCGGACGCGACGGAGATGACAACAGCCACGATCTGATGGAACCCGGCGGGGAAAGCTCCATCGACTGGGAAAAGTACATGGAAGACGGATTTCGGAATGCGGAAGCTCCTTACAAGGACTTGGGCGGACACGACCCGGATGACGAGCTTCGCCCCGAACCGACGCGCGGACTCAGCATGCAGGATATTTTGAAGAACCAGCTCCGCGACTGGAAGCGACCGCCTCGAATCGTTAAAATCGTCGAATATCTCATCGATTGCGTCGGGGACGACGGATTTCTCGCGCCTGCGGATAAAAGTCTTATCGCCCAGGAAACAAGCCCTGCTGAGCGGAACCCAGACATCCTCGAAGTGGAAGACGTTCTGCAAAAAAAGAAGCCGCTCGAAGAAGCCTCGTATCCTGTCCAGGAAGCGTTTCACGTTCTCCAGTCGTTTACGCCGCCGGGAATCGGGGCGCGGGACCTTCGCGAATGTCTGCTGATTCAGGCTTATCGGATTCCGGATTTTTCTCCGCTCGCCATTCAAATTCTTGAAAACCATTATGACGAACTCAGGGATTTGCGGTATGCGGCAATCGCCAAGGCTCTGAACGTCTCCACGGAAGATGTCCAAAAGGCCGTGCATGAGCTTTCCCGTCTTTCCCCGCATCCCGGAACGCAGATCAACAATGCGCCCGTCCAGTCGATTGTTCCCGACATGGAAGTTGTCGAAACGGAGCCCGGCGAATTCAAGGTCGTCATGTACCGCGACCACATTCCGCACCTGCACATCAACGAGACATACCGCAAGCTTTTGCAAAGCCCGACTGCGAGCAAGAAGGACAAGGAATATGTCCGCGAAAAACTCAACGCGGCAAACTCATTCATCAAGAGCGTCGATAACCGCCACAGTACAATCGAACTGGTGATGAACGCCATCCTCAAAAAGCAACACGACTTCTTTGCCAAAGGCCCGGAAAATCTGAAGCCGATGATTCTCCAAGACATCGCCGACGAAATCCACCGCGACCCGAGTACCGTCAACCGCGCGACAAACGGCAAATATGTCGATACGCCTTACGGTGTCTATGAACTCAAGCAGTTTTTCAGTTCGGGCGTTGCCCAAGGCGACGGGACATCTATCGGCTCCGCCAAGATTCTCGACGCCATCAAGGAGCTTGTTTCCGGCGAAGACCGCAAGGCTCCGCTATCCGACCAGGCAATATCCGAAGCGCTCGAAAGGCAAAGCATGAAAGTGGCTCGTCGGACGGTCGCCAAGTACCGCGAAGAACTCAAGATTCTTCCGGCACGACTCCGAAAATCCCTCGCCTAGAAACCGTTCAAAAATTCACTGTTTTTCTTCGCTTTTCTTTCTGGAGCGTTAATCCCATAGAAAATTTTCAATCAAAGGAAATTTCTATGGAAAGAAAAACGAACATTCATCCGCACGACGGTTTTTTCCGATCCGTTTTCTACAAGCCCGAACGCTGTGCCGACTTACTGCGCCTGGCGGCATTGCAAAACGAAAGCCTCGCCAAGTTCATCGCAACAGTCGATCTCTCGACGCTTTCCGATATATCGGATTCGTTTGCGGATGAAAACGATAAGGGCTGCGCCGATCTTGCGTTTACCGTAAAGCTGAAAGGCTCGGGGAAAAATGCGAAACTCCTCGTCGGAATTATCGCAGAACATAAATCTTATCGGGACGAAAAAGTCTTTCGCCAGCTCATCCGATATTGGCACGGGCTGATGGTCATTCGACACGATAACATTCCGACCGTCGCCATCATCGTGTACAATGGAAAAGAGGCGTGGCATCCGACAGAAACCCCGATGTTTTCCGACTATCCGGAATATTACCATCGGATAGGTCTGCCGTTTATCTGTGAATTTATCGATGTCGGACAGACGCTCGCCCAAAATGCGATGAAAAGCATCGATGCGGAAACGGCGTTTGCCCTTCTGATGATGAAATACGCCTTCGAGCCAGAGGGATTAAAAGATTTGCGCGAAGACGCCCACAGGATATTTTTTGAAATCCCGCCAAAAGAAAGGACATCCTTGGTCAGAAAAACGATGCTATATTTAACAGCGGTTAAACGCCCTGAAGACAAGGAGGAATTTATGGATTTCGTGACTCATCGCGATGTATATGGCGAACCTAGCCTATACGAGGTTCTCGAAAAGGAATATGTGGATGCCCACAAGGACGAGTGGAAGGCAGAAGGGATTAAGGAAGGCGTTGAAGAAGGTATTGAAAAAGGCTTAAAAAAAGGAATTCAAAAAGGAATCGAGAAAGGCGTCAATAAAGGTCTTCGGGAAGGAAAGCTCCAAATCGCCCGGGCGATGCTTGCCGATGGAATGCCTCCAGAAAAGGTTGCCAAATATTCCGGGTTTTCGGTAAAGGAAATCCAGCAACTGGTCTAGACGACAAAGTTTGGACATATATTCCAACTGGGACGGTCAAAAAGAAAAATTTTTCTTTAAAAATCGTTCTTTTTTGGAAAAGAAAGATGTATATCTTTGGAGAAGGCGAAAGCCTTTTACTCTTGTCTCACCCTTTAACTGGAAGGTTCGTTATGGAAGTTCAAATTTCTGCCCGTCATTGCACAATCTCTGATACGCTTCAGGATCATTTAAAAGAAGAAGTGGATGCGCTCGGCAAATTTTACCCGAACATTACAGCGGCTTCCATCGTGCTCGACAGGGTTAGCGACCTAAACCGCCACTGTGAAATTTCCCTAAACGTCAAGGGCGCTGTCATCGTCGCCTCTGCCGATGAAGAAAATATGGGAAAGGCCATCGACAATGCTTTGGAACGCGCTAAAATCCAGCTCAAGAAAGCGAACGAAAAGCAAAAGGCGCACCAGGCGGAATCGGTGGCAAACGTCACAGCGCAAAATTAAAGTTGGCATACCACTGTTTTGACAATCTGGATATCAAGTGCCGAGCCTCGTGCCCGGTTCTTGATTTTTATAGGCATTTTCGCCAAAAGTTAAAGCTTTCGCTCCACACGCCGGAATCCTCGCTCGGAACGGAACTTTCCCGTGTCGGCATCCATCGGCCAGGACTTGCGATGTCCGGATTTACCGACGGTTACAATCCCGACCAGATTCAGATGATCGGAACCACGGAATGGAGCTTTTTAGAGCATCTCGATTCCGCGGGTCGTCAAAAAGTTTTTGCCGATCTTTCGAAATACAAATCTCCGCTGTGGATTGTGACGCACCATTTGCCGCCGCATCCCGAACTGCTCGAAATGTGTACCGAGCAAAACGTCCCCTTGATGACGACGGAACTTTCCACGTTCGATTTCGCCAAGGAAGTCCAGCGCTTTCTCGAACAGTATTTTGCGAAATACACGTCGGTACACGCAAGCCTTGTCGACGTCTATGGCGTGGGAATGCTCTATGTCGGCGACAGCAATGTCGGAAAATCGGAATGCGTCCTCGACCTTGTGGAACGCGGACATCGGCTGGTCGCAGACGATTCGGTTCGCATCACGAGACTGGGGAACACGCTTATCGGTCGCTCCGAAGCGCTCATCAAGCACCACATGGAAATTCGGGGCATCGGAATCATCGATGTCCGGGCGATGTTTGGAATTTCATCCGTCCGCCGCAAGAAAAAAATCGAAGTCGTCATTGAGCTGGAACCTTGGACACAGGGCGTCACGTATGAGCGCACGGGGCTTTCGCATTCCTACGAAAAAATTCTGGGCATCAAGATTCCCAAGGTGCTGATCCCCGTCGCTCCGGGAAAAAGCCTCACCGTCATTTCCGAAGTCATCGCGATGAATACGCTGATGAAAATGAACGGAATCGATACGGCGCAGGAATTCAACAAGTCGCTGATGCAGGCAATCCAGGACAAAGCCAAAGGGCTTTCCAAAAACGACGCCTTTGACGGGCTTCTCGACGGGGCCGACTATGAATAGCAAGCTTTCGAGATACGGCAATAAGCGAATGCTTTTGTTTTTGCTGTTTTCCGTTTTCGCCATTTTTCTTCTGTGGTATTTTTTCCATCCGCTCAGTCCGCACAATGAACGGGTTCGCTATGTGGCGGTCTTTGATGAAATCGGTCCGGTTGACGACGGGAAAAACGTCAAGATCGGCGGAATTCCAGAAGGAAGAATCATCCATATCGACAAGACGGATTCCGTTCTCTACGTGAAATTTGAACTTTCATCGAAAGTCCGCATTCCGAAAGATTCCAGATTGCATTTCGCGTCGGCGGGTTTTTTGGGGAACCGGGAAATCGAAATCGTTCTTGGAAATTCTCCCGAAAATTATTCGGCGGGCGATACGATTTTCCATACGGTCTTCGACAAGGGCCTTGGAACGGCTCGCGAAGATTTGGACGAATCCATCGGGCACCTGAAAACGGTTCTGGATTCGGCGCGGACATTTTTTGACGCATGGGATTCGGGCGAAGAGGGGAAGCAAATCAAGCGGATTTCCCAGAAAGGAAAAAGTCTCGCCTCGAATGCCGGTACAAGCCTTGAAAGTTTGAAAAACGAACTGGACAAACTTTTCAAAGAGCTTTCGGCATCGGCGGAAAAAATGGACACGGAGTGGCAGAAAATTTCTGCGGGAATCGATTCCTCGAGAGAGGCGTTCACCGCTTCGATGGAAAATTTAGAGCGTTTGAATGCAACGGCTCAAATCTTGAACGCCCAAATTTCAGCAGTTCTCGCAAAGCTCGACAAGGACGACAATTCCGCAGCGCTCATCCTCCAAAAAGGCGGAGACGTTTCCGCAAGCTTAAAAAATCTCCAGACGAATATTAAGAATCTGGTCCAAGATGTCAAGAAAAACGGCATCAAGTTGAACGTGGATTTTTTCTAGGCGAAAAGTTAAAACAGACAAAGCGGAAAGTTTTTTGCCCTGTTCAAAAAGGCTCTATTCTTCTTTTAAAAATTTATGTTTAAAGCATGAAGTTCTACGCTGTCGCCCTTGGAATTTGTGCGCTATTTCTTGCGTGTACCGATACGCCGAAGCCCGCAAGCGTGCCAGAACCGGAAATTCCCGAGACGCCCTTTGTCCGTTCGGCGCCAGTCATCTTCACCGAAGTCGTTCCGCAGAATCTGAGTTTCGAGGATGAAGACGGCGAACATTCCGACTGGGTAGAACTTTTCAATCCTGCGGATACCGCGGTGAACCTTGCGGGATATTCCCTGTCCAATTCCCTTCGCGAAATCAAATGGACTTTCGGCGATGTGACTGTCCCACCGCAAAGTTTTCTCATCGTCTTTTTTTCCAAAAAGGATCGCTCCGATTACGAGGCACCTTCCGATTCCACACCGATGATCGGAGGTGGTGCATGGGGTTGGAGCGATGCGCAAAGTACGCCCGTCGCAGGTACGAGTTCCGCAAAGCCTTGGCAATTTTCCCGCTATGTTTCGACGGAAAACGGAACCCGGATGGTCTCGGGGCAGATGCAGCTTGGAAAAAACGAGGAACTCGGCTGGAGCAGCGCCTGTATTTTTGTAGGCACAGGGACCGGTTCAAAAAATGATACGCACGATCTGGGAAGTGCGAACCAGCTGCTTCTCACGGGCTATGTGACAAAGGACGAGCCTTTGGAAATCCGCTTGACACAGCCCGATGTCGATGACTGGAAAGGATGGGCGACGACGCTTACCGGAACGGGAGATTCGACGACGACCTATTCGCTGAACATTCCAAGCGGAAAAAGTTTCCCGGATTTAGAACATATCTACGGAATGCGCTTTGCCGCGGTGAGCAACCATTATACGCCTGTCCAGTTTACGTTCAAATCAATCGTCGCGAGAAACCAGGGACATTTTCCGCACACCAATTTCAAGTTGCCTAAATCCGGCGGAGAAATTTTTCTGTTCGATGCAGCGGGAACGCTCCGGGATTCGATTGCCTATCCAAAAGTTCCCACGGGAAAATCCTATGCGCTGACCGCTGTCGGCTGGGGACTTGCCAAGCCCTCGCCGCTCGGAATCGAAAACTTTGCGTATGCGGAACAGGCCACGGACAAGTTCTCGTTGCCGGCTTCGGGATTTTACGCCGAACCTTTTTCGGTTTTCCTGCCTAGCGATTCCGAGGGGACTGTTCGCTGCGAATTTGGCGGAAAGGCTCCGACTGAACTGAGCCCTGTATGCCCTGAGGTTCTTACGATTTCCTCGACGACGGTTCTCCGCGTCGCCACGTTCCGCGACGGTGCACTCCCGAGCGAAACAACAACCCGGACCTATATTTTTGAAAATCAGCCGAGCATCGCAACAGCCTTTATCACGGCGGACCCGGACCAGCTTTTTAGCCCGGACTCGGGAATCTACGAAGAAGGCCCAAACGCAAACGCCGCCGAACCGCACTACGGTGCAAACTATTGGCTCGACAAGACGATCCCCGCCGAAATAGCCTTCTTTGAACCGGGAACTTCGACATCGGCTTTTGAAAGTCCTGCCGGCTACGAAATTTTTGGGAATTACAGCCGGGCGAACGAAAAGAAATCCTTCGCGCTCAAGTTCCGAAAAAAGTATGGAAATTCCAAACTAAACTATCGGATTTTCCCGGACTACCCGAACCTTGAAACATTCAAGGATATCGTTTTCCGAAACAACGGGGGAAATTTCTACCAGGACTACATCCGCGACCGTCTGAGTTCGAGCATCACGAAAGGTCTCGGCGTCGATTACCAAAAAGGCCGCTTTGCAGTCGTATTCTATAACGGCGAATATTTCGGGATTCACAGCATCCGGGAACGCTCCAACGAAAACTATTTTGCGACCAATTACGGTTTCGACGCAAACGCTATCGATCTTCTCAAGAGCGATAATTCAGCGTCTGCAGGCTCCTCGGCAGACTTCGAAGCTCTGGAAAATTATGTACAAAGTAACGACATAAAAAATTCCGAAGTCTATGAATATGTCGCAAGCCAGATGGACATCGATAATTTTATCAACTATATGCAAACGGAAATGTTCGTGGCGAACCAGGACTGGCCCGGAAACAACCTCAAAAAGTGGCGTTCGACATCTCCGCAGACCAAGTGGAAATGGTTCCTCTATGATTTGGATTGGGGATTTGCCAATGGACATTCGCAGTATTCCGACATCGACATGTTCCACTTTGTGACGGATTCTACGGCTTCCGGATACCCGAACGGCGCCGAGTACACGGTCCTTTTCCGAAACCTTCTGAAAAATCCCGGTTTCAAAAACCGATTTATCAATCGCTTTGCGACGCTTGTCAAAACGAAGTTCAGCGCGGATTCCGTCCTTCGAAAAATCGATTTGATGATGCAAGAAATCGATGCGGAAATTCCCCGCGATCAGGCCCGGTGGAATCACAATGCGAGTTATATGGAAAGTTCGCTTTCGACGATTCGGGAATTTGCGAAAGAGCGTCCGGCAAAAGTTATCTCCGAAATGAAGGATTTTTTCGGACTGGGCGAAATCCAGGAAGTCTCTGTTGCGGCAAGCGGTTGCGGCAGCGTTTCGGTAGATGGCATCAGCGTTCGAAGTGCGACAATTCCTCTATTTGCCGAAGTTCCCGTCACGATCAAAGCCGAAGACGGAGCAGGCTGCACATTTGCCTCCTGGAATGACGGTGAAATTTCCGCCGAGCGTATCATCATTCCGCAACAGGGAAATTCCTACATCGCCGTTTTCAAGTAAGAAATTCCCCCGGCAACTTTTCTAACATTGCGGTCAAATGAACAAAGCGACCCTCATCATCGCCGCGAGTATGCTCGCAAGCCGCGTCCTTGGAATTTTTCGGGAAATGCTGCTTGCTCGCGCAGCGGGCGTTACCGCCGAAAAAAACGCTCTGGATTTGGCGTTTCTCATCCCGGACATTTTGAATCACGTGGTGAGCACGGGCTTCCTGTCCATCGTGTTCATCCCGATTTTCTTCGGGTATAAGGCGAAAAACGACGATGTCGGCGCCTGGAAATTTTTCAGCAACATTTTGAATTCGCTGGGAATGCTTTTCCTCGCCCTGATCGTTCCGTCATTCATCTGGATGCGGGAACTGATTGTCCTGTTTACTTCGGCGGCGGACCTGTCGCCTGCGATTCTCGACCGGGCGACATATTTTGGCAGAATCATCTTGCCCGGACAGCTTTTCATTTTTGCGGGAAGCTTCCTCGTCGCCGTCCAGCATACCCGTAAGCAATTCACCATCCCTTCGCTCACCGGCGTCATCTACAAC
>CAVKXR010000027.1:0-17024 GCA_963660275.1 Oscillospiraceae bacterium | reverse complement strand
GATGGAGTCTATAGCTGCGTTCATTGCGAAACGTTCATGCGGAAAGTGCCCCCGTTAAGCCGTTATGTGGGGATGGAACACGACCCTCTTTCCTCGATGCGATTTGGAATGATCCACGCCAGGGATTCCTTGCCTGGATTTTACGGAAAAATCTTTGACGGAAACTGGTCCGCGAGCCTGTCGTCGTCGAACATCCGGCTCTCGGCGAAATTTCGGGCAAAAATCGTGGGGGAATGCGAAGGGCCTTTTACCGTGGCGGAATACTGCCTTTCGAGCAAGAGGGAACTTCTCCGGGCAAATGTTTTGGACTACATAACGCCGGTTTCTTTTTTCGATAAAGCGGTGGAAGCCTGTGAAGGCGGATTTGAAAGTGTCAAGAATCTGGCGGTCGATTTTGAAGAATTCGGAGTCTTTGCGATGGGGCCTTATGTGGAACGGCAAAAAGGCAAGGGCGTTTTTCTTGCCGATTCGGTGGTGAAGGTGGCGATTCCGCAGTCACTGCCGGTAGGAAAATTCTTGAAAGATAAGGAAAAACTGGAAAATAGGACCTTTTTGGCGAAATGGGATGCCGAGCTGACCTGTAATTATCGAAAAATCGAGCGGGAAGTCTTGTTCAAGATTCGGGTTGCGGAAAAATGTCCCGAAGCCAGGGAAAAGGTGGTGCGTGGAGGCTTTCCGAGGGGCTTTGAAGGACTTTGCCAGATCCACCGGGATCGCGGCGAATGGTGTAAAATCGATACGACGAAAATTAGCCGTTGAACAGGCGCTTGTTTTTTGGGGGAGTGAGGAAAAAATTTTTCCTCGTCGGATGAAAAGATATAACAAAAAAGCCTCTCTTTGCAGAGAGACTTTTTAGCGGGATGGACGAGGCTTGAACTCGTAACCTCCGGCGTGACAGGCCGGTGCTCTAACCAAAATTGAGCTACCACCCCATTCTGGGCGATAACGGATTCGAACCGCTGACCCGCTGCTTGTAAGGCAGCTGCTCTGAACCAACTGAGCTAATCGCCCTTATTTCTTCTGGCTTTTACCGCCCCAGAGAATTCCGATGGGAATAACTACCAGGTAAGCGAAAACCAAAATAATCGGTGCGACCGTCAGCGATACAGGGTTGTCCGCAGGCCCTTGAGCGAGACAGACAAATCCGATCACAACCAACAAAGTTCCGAGAGCGACTAAAAGAATGTTCTTTTTCATAACTTTCTCAACCTTGTCTTCGTGTTATCACCGTTAGGGTAGCCCAAATATATAAAGATGTTTTTCGCGTGTCAAGGGGGATTTGTGAAAAAAGTGAATTTTTTTGTAAACGCTATGCGGAAATTCTGTTGGATGGCGGAATTTCCCTAGAATATATTAGGAAATGTCTTGCTTAACGAGACAAAGGAGTCCCTATGTTAATCAGAAAATGTGCCGCCATGCTGCTGGTTGGCTGCGTGGCCGGTCTCTTTGCGAAAAACCTGATGTCCAACGGTGACCTGGAATACGGTGACGGAGGTTGGTATCTGTGGAACAGTCCAGCGGGCGAGGCTGAGGCGACGGCGAAAATCGGTGCGCCGGGGATCGGTTTTGACGGGTCGCAGGGGGCGATGGTTACGGTCAAGAAGGGCCCGAAGGACTGGTGGGGGCTTCAGCTGCAGCCGCCCCAGTTCTTGGCGGATACGGGATTCTACGAGCTGTCTTTCAAGGCTCGGGCGGAAAATGGCGGCGTTATTGTCGCTATCGTCCAGGGTGGAAAGCCCGATTACCGGCAGAAAATGTCGGCTTCGTTTGCGCTTTCTCCGGAATGGAAGACTTACCGGATGAAGTTCTTTGCGGACGAAAAGGGTTACGGGCTGAACAATGTTATCTTCCAGCTGGGATTTTTGAAAGGGAATGTCTATTTTGACGATGTCACGGTGAATCCAGCGGAAAAAGGCTTCGACAAGGAATGGTATGCGAGTGCCGATGCCCGGATCGATTCCGTCCGAAAAAAGAATCTCTCGCTTGCGGGCTTTAAACCCGGCGACACGGTGCACGTGACGCTCGAACGGCATGATTTTCCTTTCGGAACGGCGATAGCCTTTTACGGGAATCCCAAGGACAGCGTAGAAAAGTGGTATCGTGAAACGGCGAAGCGGTATTTCTGGGCAGGCGTTTCCGAGAACCTTTTCAAGTGGCCGGAATACGAACCGAAGAAGGGAAAACCTCGCCGGAAGGAAATGCTGGAATATCTGGACTTTGCGAAGGAAGCGGGCTGGGATTTTCGCGGGCACGTACTTGTCTGGGGCATCCAGCGGTATAACTATGACAAGCACTGGAGCATCCAGGGCAGCTGCAAGGATATTGCGAAAAACATCAAGGCTCGCATCGACCGCGACCTGAAGGAATACAAAGGAAAAATTTCGGAATACGACGTGTGGAACGAACCGATTCACGAAACCTTCCTCTTTGACAAGTGCGGCTGGGGCCTTCTCGACAGCGCTTTCGTATGGGCGCACCGGGCGGATCCTTCGGCGCGGCTTTACGTAAACGATTTCAACGTAGTTTCTTTGGGTGAGACGGAACGCTATTACGAGCTGATCCGCGGAATGCTCGACCGAAAAATTCCTGTTTCGGGGATAGGCGTGCAGTGCCATTTCAGCGGTGCCGAGGTGATTCCTGCGCTAATCCATGAGCGTCTTGACCGTCTTTCGGAACTGGGGCTTCCCATCAAGGTGACGGAATTTGACATGGGGGAATATGTGGAAGAAGCCGCTGGCGCGAGAGGCTTGCCCGCCAGGCTTACCGAGGAAGAACGGGCCGGACAATATGAAATGTTTATCCGCTCCGCGTTCAGCCATCCCGCGGTGAACGGAATCATGCTCTGGGGATTCTGGGATTCTCGGCATTGGCTGCCCGAAGGCGGCATCATCGCAGCGGACGGAACGGAAAAGCCCACGGCGAAACGCATCTACGATTTGTGGCACAAGGTCTGGACGACCGATGAAAAGGTTGTCGCGGACAAGGACGGGAAAATCCACTTCCGCGGATTTCCGGGGACGTATCGGGTGAAATCCAAAGGCTCTGAAAAATCGGTAGCGATCCGCTAGGAACGTCCTATCCTGATGAAAGAAAACTCCCCGCGCCTGCCGGGGATTTTTTGTCTGCAAAAATAATCGGCGAAAATTTAGACTCGGCGTCCGAACCTTCCGGCGGCGAGCGCCGCGGCGGGATACTTGACACGGGTATGGTAGGTTCCGTCGAGGCTCTGGAGGAATGCCTCGGAGAGCTTGGACAGGTCGCGCAGGTTGAGACCGCTTTCCGAGAGCTGCCCTTCGTTGAGGCGTGCGTTGATGGTCGTGTTGATGAGGTCCCGGAGCTTTTCTGGCGTGGGTTCCGGCATGGCCCTGCTTGAAGCTTCGATGACATCCGAAATCATGAGGATTGCCGCTTCCTTGTTCTGCGGTTTCGGTCCCGGATAGGTGAAGTTTTCGATATGCGTGTTTTCCGGGTCGTTCTTCTTGGATTCAAGATAGAAATACTGGACGACGCCTGTGCCGTGGTGCTGCGTGATGCCATCGACGATGACCGCCGGCAGGTTGAATTCCTTGGCGAGTTCGACGCCCTGGGTGACGTGGCTGATGATGATTCGGGCGGATTCGAGCGGAGGAAGGCTCTTGTGCGGATTCAGCCCCTGCTTCTGGTTCTCCGTGAAAAATTCTGGGCGCATCGTCTTGCCGATATCGTGGTAGAGCGCCATGGTGCGGACGAGAAGCGAGTTCGCTCCGATTTCGTCGGCGACTTTTTCGGCGAGGTTCGCGACCTGGATCGAATGGTGGAATGTTCCCGGCGCAAGGTCCGAAATGCGCTTGAGGGCGGGTCGGTTGAAATCCGAAAGTTCCATCAGGGTAAGGTCGGTTGTGATGCCGAAGATGCGTTCGGCGAGGTGAATCAGGAGAACCGAGGAAACCGCGCAGCAGAAGACGATGTTGATGGAGCCGGCGATGAGCGTCGGGAGGAAAATATCCATCTGGAAGCGGTTCCGGAGAAGAAGCTGGATAACGAGGGCGCAGGCGAAGGCGATGAGCGCTTCGAGGATGCTCCAGATGAACTGCGAACGGTAGCGGATGCGGTTCAGTCCGTGAAGCCCGGCCCAGGAAATCCCGAAGGCGAGAATCGCTGTGGAAAGGTCGTAGCCGGAAAGCATTCCCAGAAATACGGCGGAGAAAGCGGCGAAGATGGTTCCGAGCTGCCGGTCGTAAAGGACCGTCGCGATAACGGGCGAAAGGATGAACGGATACACCCAGATGACGTCGAAATCCTGCGGAAGCGAAGGCGTCGCCTTTTGGATGTAGGCGGAGAAATGATGGATGGCGGCGAAGGCTCCCAGCTGGAGGACTATCAGCACGATGATGGACCAGAGTTCCTTGCGGTTTCGGATGCGCCCGAACTGGAAAAAGTAGAAGTAGAGGAAGAACAGCGAGACGATAATCGCGATAAAGACGATATGCCCGTAGAGCGCAGTGACATGCCGGGAACCTTCCTCTTTTTGCAGGGCGTTCTGCAGGGCTTCGAGCCGTTCGAGAATATCCTTGGTGACGATGGAGCCTTGCGAGACCAGTTCCATGCCGCGGGGAATCATTCCCTTGGAAGCGTTTACCTGGGCTTCCGCCATTTCCTTCCGGTGGTCCGTTTCCTTGGCGAGGTAGAAGACGTTCGGGAGCGTGAACACGTAGAGGGCTTCATAGAAGGCGCTTTGGAGACCCTGGCTCTTGAAATGCTGCTGCAAGTCGGTGAAGGCTTCGTCGATGGCGCGCTCCCGCGGCTGGATGCGGCTCGCGTCGAGTTTTCGCTCTTCGCTGTCACGCACAAAGGAAACTTCGGTCTTCGTATAGGGGATGAAGTTTACGTCCTGGAGGTTGTAAGTGTCGCGGAAAAGCTGGACGCTCGTGTTGCTCGGAGCGAGCAGCGTATTCGAAACGCCGTTTTCGAGCATCCTGGAAAAGACGCTTTCAAGGGAATCCGCAGCGCGCTTGTTCGAGGCGAGCTGTTGGACCGCCGTATTGGACAAGCGGTTGGTGAGCTGGTGAAAAAGCTGCGCTGCCTGCTGGACCTTGATCTGCACGGAAGAATCTTCCGCGGAAGCGGTGGAAATTTCGGCTTGGAGCGTGCGGTATTTGGCAAGGCTTGCCAGGTATGTTTTCAGGTCGTTTCCGATGCGGACCGTTTCGTCGTGGTTGAACTCGAAAACCGCATAGACCTTGTCTGCTGCGCGGGCCTTTTCCGTCGAGATTTCCTGGGCGGATTTCGGAACCTCGAACGAAATCGGAGCGATAATCGTCCGCGGACTGATCTGCCCCAGGTGAGGAATTTCCGACTTCTGCGCGAGATCTCGGTCAGGAAAAAGAAAAATGGCCATGGCTACGATAATCGCCCAGCCGACGAGAAGATGCCACTTGAGGTCTTTTCTGTTCATTTTTTTCCTCCGGCTTCATAGGCCTTGACGATTTCGCGGACAAGCGGATGCCGCAAGACGTCGGTTGCGGGGAAGGAAATGTGTGCGATGCCGCGGATCTTTCCGAGCAGGCGGATGGCGTGGGCAAGTCCCGAGACCTGTTTCGGCCCGAGGTCGATTTGCGAGGAATCCCCGGTGATAATCGCCTTGGAATGTTCGCCGAGACGCGTCAGGAACATCTGCATCTGCGGAATGGTCGTGTTCTGGGCTTCGTCGAGGATGATGAAGGCGTGCTTGAGCGTGCGTCCGCGCATATAGGCGAGAGGCGCGACTTCGATTTGTCCGCCTTCCTGGTATTTGCGTAGCTTTTCGGGAGAGAGAAGTTCGGAAAGGCTGTCCTGGATGGGGCGCAGGTAAGGGGAAATCTTTTCCTTGAGGTCTCCGGGAAGATACCCGAGGGATTCCCCGGCTTCGACCGCCGGACGCACGAGGCAGATGCGCTCCGTTTCGTGGAGTTCGAGGCTTGCGACGGCGATGGCGACTGCTAGAAAGGTCTTGCCCGTTCCGGCGGGACCGTCGGCAAAAATGATGTCGTTCGTTTCGCAGGCCTTGATGAGTTTCGCCTGGGACGGCGTTCTCGCGGAGACGGGAATTCCCAGCCGGTTTCTGAGGAGGGGCGCTTCGGGAACGAAATTTTCGGAAGCTTTCGGGGATGCTTGGTTGTCTGATTTGTCGAGAATTCGCTCGAGGAAACCCTGCGAGAGAAAGGTCCCGTTTTTTGCCGCGATTTTCAGCTGGTCGAGAAAGGCGAGCGCTCCCTGGATGTCGGAATTTTCGCCTGTTTTTCGGAGGGTGAGGCCCGGAAGCCTGGATAGAATCTTTACGGAAAAACGGTCTTCCACCATGCGGAAAACCGTTTCGTTTTCACCCGCGACTATCCGTTTCAGGTCGTCGGACAGGGAATAGCGGACATCCTGTTCCATCGAAGATTACTGAGCGTCGGTCGCTTCTTCAGTCTGCGTCGAAATGCCGAGCTTCGTCTTGGCTTCGAAGATCTGGCGGCGGAGTTCGTGGTTTTCCTCGGTCGCCTTGAACGCTTCTTCCTGGGTCTTCTTCAGCTCGTCTTCATCGACCTTTTGGGTTGCGGTGCTTTCGGCTCCGTCTTCGGAGTATTCTACTCCGTCGGTTGTATCGCTTGAACCCTGGCGAGAGCCTGCGCAAGCGGCAAGGGAAAGGGCGCAAAGGGAAGCAAGGGCGAGTTTCCAGATTTGAGATAAAGACATTGTAGCTCCATGCAAAAGATGTTTCTTGAAATATATATAGAAAAAAGGGGAGTTTTGAATCGGGAAAGTTAAAAATTTTAGATTTTAGGGCATGAATCGCTATTCCCAGGTCTTTTTGGAGCCTTCCGGCGCATCGCCGGAAGTTTACCGTTCACGGAGAAAGTCCTTGCTTGGCAAGCTGGAATCTATCGGAGTCTTTGCCGGAATCGAGCGGGACCCCGGTTCGGAAGAGGTTTTCGCCAGTACGTGGACGCGTTTTGTCCAGGATCCGGCTTTTCTTTTCTTGACGGGAGTAAACCAGGCAGGTTGCAAGCTTCTGCTCGACCCGTTTGCGGAAAACGCCCGGGAGCGGGAAGTTCTTTTCTTGCCGCCGAAAGATGCGAACAAGGAGTTTTGGACGGGTGTGAAGCTCGCCTATTCGGAAGATGGCTTAGACGAAATGCGTCGCCTGACAGGCTTTGAAACGATCCTTCCCGAAAGCGGTTTCTGGAATTATCTAGCCCGGAAAGTTGAAACCCGCCGTCCGGAATTTCTCGAAGCCTTTTATCTCGAATTTCGGTCCGAAGGGAAGCGGATGAGCGTCATGGACGATCACAATGCGAAGTTCGCCGCGGAACTTAAGTGCCGCTTTGAACCCCGGACGGAAATCCGTAGCCTCGCCGCAAAGCACTTTGCGCTGCGGGTTGTGCTGGATCCCTTGCGGATAAGGGACGTTCGCCGGGCGGAAAGCGTTTCGAAGGAAGCCTTTGTCGAGCTTCTCGGGAACCTGAAAAACATGAAGAGCGAACGCGACGTGGGACTGTTCCTCGATTATCGGATGCAGGTGCGAAGCGACGGCGATCTCGCGTTTCCGACGATTGTGGCGAACGGGAAGAACGCCTGCTGTCTGCATTACGTGAAAAAGGACGAACCGCTCGAACGGGGAAAGCTGCTCCTGCTCGATTTCGGCGTGCGGATAGGGACGCAGCACAGCGACTTCTCGCGGACGGTTCCGGTGGGCGGGCGTTTCAATCCGCTGCAAAAAATCCTCTACTCGATTGTTCTCGATGCGCAGAAGTTCCATGCTCAAAACGTGAAGCCCGGTGCGAAGCTCGCCGACTTGGACCCGCTCGTGTGGGACTTTATCGATAATGCTCTTTCGGAACGCTTCCGCTCGCTTGGCGGCAAATGCAGGCTGCTCTACGAGAAACGTCCGCACGGGGTGAGCCATCTGATAGGCGAGCAGATTCACGAGGGAGATCCGTTCCGCCTATACGCGAAGCGTCCGCTCGAACCGGGGATGATGATTTCGAACGAGCCGGGACTTTACGGGCATTTTGAAATCGATCTGGAAAATGTCCATTACGCGGAAGATATCGGCATCCGCATCGAGAACGACCTGCTTGTGACGGAAGACGGTTGCGAGGATCTCTCGCGGGATATTCCGCGGGAAATCGACGAACTGGAAACGCTCCTCGGCTAAAAAGCTATCTTTGTAAAATCGCGATAAATTTTGCACCAAGGTTCTTTATGAAAAAATGGATCTTTCTGAGCTTTCTGCTCGCCTTTTCCTCCGCGTATTCCATGTGGAACGAATACGGCGTCATTCCCTCGACATTCGAAGTGGAACTGAACGCCTATGGCGCGTTTTACCGGTCGTTTTATCACGATGGGGATGATTATTCCCTGTCCGACAAGGAGTCGCAGCTGAACCTGGTTCCGACGGTCCGCGTCCGTCCGGTCAAGGGTCTGGAATTCAACTTTTCCTATCCGATTCGGGATGACGGTCTCAAGAACTCGACGGGAACGTGGGGACCGATGCTCGGGCTTAAGTATGGCGGTCCCTCTTCGGCAGGCTTCCTCGAATTCGTGTTTCCCGCGGGCGACAAGAAGCTTCTCGGCAACGGGGACAATCCTTCTCCGGCGCTCGTCTTCGGCGGAACGAACTTTTACGGCAGCTGGGAATCGTTCGGCGTGCGTCTTCATTCCTGGTATTTCTGGGATTTCAACAAGTATTCCGCGGACGAGCTTTACTTTTTGGTGCGCCCCGAGTTCAACTTCGGGATGATTCGGCTGGGACTGGGTTTCCCGTTTGAATTCCAGTTCGGAAGCGACGCCGCCTGGGTTTCCAATACGCCGGGAAATGTCCGCGCAGTCGGCTATACGGACGACGATGAATTCGGCTACACGATGACCATTTCGATTGAACCGAAAGTGACAGTCGCTCTCGGAAAGTTTGACGTGGAGCCTTATTTTTCGATCCCTCTCTGGGAATACACGAACGACGCCGCGGTTCTCATCGACGGCTTTACCCTGGGCTGCGCTCTGCGCGTCAAGTTTTAATCGCCTTTTCGAGGTTTGACTATGTGGAAAATCAAAGGTGCCTGGCCTCTGTTTCTTTCGATATTCTTTACGAACTTTGCCCTGATGGGGCATTTCGTCTTTACACAGAAGGTCATCGCGACGCATTATTCCGGGTCGGAACTTCTGTTCTGGGGCGCGCTCCTGCAATCGTTCTTCCTCTTGCCGTTCCTTTGCATGGTGGTTCCGGCGAGCTTCTTCTCGAACCGCTTTTCGAAGAGCCGCGTCATCGCCTGGAGTTCGCTTGTCATGACGGCCTCGTTCATCGCGACGGGCGTTTTTTACACGCTCAAGTTTTACAATCTCGCCATCTTCTTCACGCTTCTGACCGCTTCGGCGTTTGCGATGCACAGCCCAGCCAAGTATGGGATTCTCAAGGAGATGTTCGGGACGAAGCTTCTCGGCTATGCGAACGGCTTTCTCCAGATTTTTTCGGTCGCGGCGCTCGTGCTTGCCGCCCTGATGGTTCCGGGGCTTGACGCGGTGGAATCCACGTTCGATTCGGCTCCGACGGTGAAGGAGTTCTTGCGGAAAACGGTTGCGTGGCCGTGGGTCTTTATGGGGGTGAGCCTGCTCTCGACGGTGTTTGCGTTTTTTGTGCCGAAGGTCGGGCGGGAATACGCTTCGGCGCGGCGCTCTTCCGTGGTGCGGAACGTGGTGCACACGTGGAAGCTTCCGACTGTCCGCGCGTGCATTGTCGGCATCTCCATTTTCTGGGCGGGCGTACAGATCTTCGTGACGGCGTTCCAGCAGGACGCGACGGGAAGCGAAACGCTTGCGCTTTTCAAGGGCGGGATATTCTTCGCCGTCGTCGGGCTGATGCTCGGATCGTTCATCGTGGCGCGGGCTTCGAGAGACTTTATCGAAACGGGACTTGTGCCGATGGGCGCTCTCGGATCGTCCATCTGCCTCTTGCTCGTGCCGTTCCTTTCCTCCGGCGTGGCGATAGATGTCGTCTTCCTCCTGCTCGGATTTTTCGGTTCGATGTTCCTCGTGACGCTCAACGCGCTTCTCCAGTTCAACACGGTGCCGACTAACTCGGGGCGGATCCTCGCCGTTTCGAACCTGATCCAGATTGTCATCCTGGGGATTTTTCTCGGCATCGAGATGCTCATCATCCATTACACGCAAAAGCTTTTCCCGAACGAACAGCACCTGGCTTTCCCGATATTCTTCCTGCTGCTCGCCCTGGTTTCCTTCATCGGCTTTGCCTATTCGCTAAAGCACTTGCCGCAGGCTCTGCTTCGCTCGCTGCTTCGTACGTTCTTCAGCTCCTACAAGCTGAAAGTCCTGGGGCTGCAGCACATTCCCGACGAGGGACCCGTGCTCCTGATGGGGAACCATTTCAGCTTTATCGACTGGGCCGTCTTGCAGATGGCGACGCCGCGTCCTCTTCGCATCGCGAGCAACAAGGATCATTTCGAAAAGTGGTATCTGCGCTGGGTGCTCAAGCGCATGGGCATTATCCGCATACACCGGAAGAATTCGGCGGAAGCGATGAAGGCCATCCACGAGGCGCTCCTTGCCGGCGAAGCGGTCGTCCTATTTCCGGAAGGGGAAATCGCGAAGACGCCTTTTATCGGGCCTTTCCGTCTGGACTATTCCGCGGCTATCGAGGGGACGGAAGCGGTCATCGTTCCGTTCTACATCCAGGGTCTTTGGGGAAGCCGCTATGCCTATTCCGATTCCCAGCTGTTCGGGCCAAAGGTGATGCGGGTAATTACCGTCGCTTTCGGGGCGCCCGTTTCCAAGGAAACTCCGCCGAACAGGATTCGAAACATCGTCCGGGAAATTTCCATCGACGCCTGGAGCAATTCGCTCAAGCATTACAAGCCGATTGCGGAATCCTGGCTCAAGGCTTGCAAGAAAGTTGTCGGGGCGGGGCCTGCCATTTACAGCCCGGACGGGGCGCATCTTTCGGGCTACAAGCTTCTCTGCGCGACTCTCGCGTTTAGCCGTGTCTATAGGAAAATGTTCGCCGGTCAGAAGAACATCGGCATCATGCTTCCGCCGTCCGGGGGAGGCGTCATCGCGAATCTCGCAGGCTGGGTCCGCGGGATGGTCAACGTGAACCTGAACTACACGTCGTCGCCGGATATCGTGATGAAGTGCATGGAACGCGCGGACATCAAGACCGTCGTCACCAGCCGAGTATTCCTGGAACGCCTGAAGCAGAAAGGGACGGACTATACGGTTCTTTCGAAAGCCTGCAAGCTTGTCTATGCGGAAGACGTCCTGAAGAGCATTCCGAAACTTTCGATGCTTTTCCATATGGTCATGGGGGTCGTTCTCCCCGCATTCCTTATCAAGTTCTTCTACTTCAAGAAGATCCGCCTTTCGGATACCGCCGCGATCCTCTTCAGTTCGGGGACGGAAGGAATTCCGAAGGGTGTCGAGCTTACGCATTACAACATGATGGGAAACTGCCAGCAGCTCTCCTGCATTTTTAACGCGAACAAGTCCGACGTGATGCTTGCGGAGCTTCCGCTCTTCCATTCGTTCGGCCTTACGGTGAACGTCCTGCTCTGCCTTGTCGAGGGAACGCCGATTGTCGTTGTCGCCGACCCGACGGACGTGAAGACGATGGCCCGGGTTTGCGCGGAATTCCGCGTCACGGCCTTTGTGGGAACTCCGACGTTCCTCCGCGCCTTTACGGTGAACCGCTGGGTGCACCCGATGTGCTTCAAGTATCTGCGCCTGATCATCGCCGGCGCGGAAAAGCTAAGGCCCGAAATCAGCACCGCGTTCCGTCTCAAGTTCGGCAAGGAAATTTTCGAAGGCTACGGCTGCACGGAAACAGCTCCGGTCGCATCCGTCAACTACGACAACATCCTTCTCGACGATTTTCTCACGATGCAGGTGAACAACAAGCCCGGCACGGTGGGAATGCCGCTTCCGGGAACGCTCTACAGAATCGTGGATCCCGATACGAACGAGGAGCTTCCCGTCGGAGAGGACGGCATGATTCTTATCGGCGGTTGCCAGGTGATGAAGGGATATCTCAAGGATTCTTCGCATACGAAGGATGCGATCGTCGAACTCGAAGGGCGCCGCTGGTATCGGACGGGCGACAAGGGACATCTCGACGAGGACGGGTTCCTGACGATAGTCGATCGTTACAGCCGTTTCGCGAAGCTAGGCGGCGAGATGATTTCGCTCGGAGCGGTGGAACTCCGGATAAACGACACGAAGATTCTCGAAGGCGGGGATTACATGGTGACGTCGATTCCGGACAGCGCCAAGGGCGAATGCGTCGTCCTGCTCTACACGGGCATCGAACGGGAACCGGCGGACATTCTCCGCGCGCTCCGCAAGTCCGGGATTCCGCCGCTGATGGTTCCCGGCATGGCGTTCAAGGTCCCCGCGATTCCGAAGCTCGGGACGGGAAAGGCGGATTTCAAGGCTTCCAAGAAGATAGCCCTGGAACTCGCCGGGAAATAGCCGCCCAATTGCGCGCAATCTTGCGCGCGAGAATGCGGTATTTCTAATATTTTCACAAATCAAAGGATCTTCATGCGCATAAAAGGCCTGTTTCCTTATCTGGTTTCTGTCTTTGCCTCATCTTTCATCCAGATGGGGCTTTTTCTTTTTTTTGAACAGTGGGTCAAATATTCGGAAAAGGATGCCGGATTTCTCGTCGGCAGTTCCGTCTTGCAGGCGATGTTCTTTGTTCCCTATCTTCTCTGGTTTCCGTTTGCCGGGTTTTTGGCGGATCGCTTCGGCAAGGGAAAGGTTGTCGCCTGGTCGTTCCTCGGGCAGACTGTCGGAATGATCGCTCTCGGTGTCCTCTGGACGCTTGGCTTTCCCCATGTCGCCGTGTGGCTTGTTCCGCTCGTCGCGTCCGCCTTTGCCGTGGGAAGCCCCGCCAAGTATGGCATCGTCAAGGAAATGTTCGGCTCGGAGCGTCTCGCGACAGGCGTCGCCCACATGTTCAGCATGATGATTCTCGGGGCTCTTGTCGCTTCGGTGGGCCTTATCGCTCTCTTTCCCAGGTCGGCAACGCTTTTTGGCGTGGATTATCTGCTCTGGATTCTCGTCGGTGCTTCGGTCCTTTCCTCGGTGGCGGCGTTTTTCATTCCGCGGACGGGGCGTGAGCGCGAATCCCTGCAAATCCGTTCTCCGGGAAGAATCTTCCATGCGACCTGGTATATCGGGCTTTCGCGGGTCATCATTATCGGGCTTGCTGTATTTTGGGGGCTCGCTCAGGTTTTCGTGATGCTTTCCTGGAATCTTTCGGGCGAGGGATTTATCGAAATCGTGCGGAACGGTCTTGTCTTTTCGGCGGTGGGCATGATCCTGGGCGGGTATCTCGCTTCGCGCTCTTCGCATCTCTTTATCGAGGTGGGACTGATTCCCGTTTCGGTTCTCGGCTGCGGCGTATGCGCGTTCTTCATCCCCTTCGTGGATAATCCCGTTTCCATCCGGATGCTCTACGCGTTTCTCGGACTTTTCTTCGGTGCGCTCGGAACGGTCCTGAACTCGCTCCTTTTGCTCTATTCCCGCCCGGCGTCCTCGGGGCGAATCGTCGCCGTTTCCAACATGGTGACGATGCTCTTTCTCGTCTTTGTCGTGGGACTGGAAATCCTTTTGCTCAAATCGACTTCTCTAGACCGCGAAACGTTCCTCTTCCTCTTTTCGCTCTTCCTTTTCGCCGCCTTTGTCTGGGCGTTCATCCGTTTTCCGCAGTCGCTTCTTCGCACGGTATTTCGCGCCTACTACATGTTCCGCTACAACCTGAAAATCACCGGAAACGAGAACATCCCGATCGAAGGTCCCGTGCTTCTGATAGGAAACCACACGAGCGCTATCGACTGGATCCTTCTGCAGATGGCTTCGCCGCGGTCGCTTCGCATGGCGGTAAACGAGGACAAGTCCGAACACGGATTTTCCAGGCGGATTCTAGGACTTCTCGGCGCGATCCGCATCAACCGCCGGAATCCGGAACCTGCCATGGCGGAAATCCGGAAGGCGCTTCTTGCCGGCGAAGCGGTCGTCGTCTTTCCGGAAGGGGAACTTTCGAAGTCGTGCCACATCGGTCGCTTTTCCATCGACTATTCGAGCGCTATCCGCGATACGGACGCAAAGCTTGTCCCGTTCTACATCCAGGGCGTCTGGGGTGGCAAGGAAAGCTATGCGAGCGAGAGCGTAAATTTCGGGGAAAGGCTTACGCGAATCGTTTCGATTGCCTTTGGCAGGGAATTGCCGACGGATACGTCTCCGTCGAGTCTGCGGAACATCTTGCGGGAACTCTCCATGTCCGCATGGGAAAAGTCGCTCTCCTACTATCCGACGATAGTCCCTTTCTTTTTCGCCGCGATGAAAAAGCGGGTGCGGCATCGGGTCGCCATCTACAGCCCACTCGGAAACCACCTGACGGGCTATGGCCTTGTGCGACAGGTTCTGAACTTTTCGAGCGCGATTCGGAAGATTTCAAGGCGGGAAGATCGAGTCGGGTTTATGCTCCCGCCGTCTCCCGAAGGAATTTCCCTGATGCTTTCCATCTGGAGCGCGGGAAAGACAAGCGTCAATCTGAACTACACGTCCGGCGTGGAATCCGTTCTCAAGTGCGTGGAGCGTACCGAAATCCAGACGGTATTTACCAGCCGCGCGTTCCTCGACAAGCTGCAGAACCGCGGACTGGATTACTTTGTGCTGGGGAAGGTCGCGAAGCTTGTCTGCGTGGAAGACATGGAAAGAAGCGTCGGCATTCTTCGCCGGGCTTTCGCCTTTGCCTCCGCGCTTTTCTTGCCCGTGCGGATCCTGAACTTTTTCCTTGCAAGGTCTGCGAAGCCGGAAGATGTCGCGGTCATTCTCTTTAGCTCCGGCTCGGAAGGAACGCCGAAAGGCGTAATGCTTTCGCACCGGAATCTCGTTTCGAACACGCAGCAGTCGAATGCGGTCTTTACCCTTCGACGGAACGACGTGATGCTTGCGGAACTTCCCATATTCCATTCGTTCGGATTGACAGTGACGGTTCTCTTGCCGCTTTTCGAGGGAATTCCCCTGGTGACGTGCGCGGAGCCTACCGACGTGAAGACGATTGCGCGTGTCTGCGCGGAATTTCGGGTGACGATTCTCGTGGGGACGCCTACTTTCTTGCGGGCTGTCGGCCTGAATCGCTGGGTGCATCCGATGTGCCTCAAGCATCTGCGTCTCGTGCTTTCCGGTGCGGAGCGTCTCCGGCCCGAAATCCGGGACCTCTTTGCGCGCAAGTTCAAGAAGGAAATCTACGAAGGCTACGGCTGCACGGAAACGGCTCCGATTGCGACTTTCAACACGGAAGACGTTCTGTTGGACGATTTTCTGACGATGGAACCCTGCTCGAATCTTTCTTCTGTCGGAATGCCCATCCCGGGAGTCGGCGTGAAGATTATCGATCCGGAAACGAACCGGGAACTTTCCCAGGGCGAAGAGGGGATGATTCTCATCGGCGGTCCCCAGGTGATGAAAGGTTATTTCAAGGATGCGGAGCGGACAGAAAATGTCATTCTGGAAATCGGCGGACATCGCTGGTACAAGACCGGAGACAAGGGAAAGCTCGACGAGGACGGCTTTGTGATGATTGTCGATCGTTACAGCCGGTTTGCAAAGCTCGGTGGAGAGATGATTTCGCTCGGAGCGGTCGAGGGAAAGATCAACGAGGCGAAAGTCCTGGAAGGACATGACTTTATCGTTGTCGCGATTCCCGACGAAATCAAGGGCGAACGGATCGTGCTCCTGTATTCGGGCGAAAAGGATTCGGACGATATCTTGCGCGAGCTGCGCAAGTCGGGAATCCCGCAGATAATGATTCCCGGGGCGGCGTTTCGCGTTTCGCAGGTGCCGAAGCTCGGTTCGGGAAAGGCGGACTTTACGACGGCGAAAAAGATGGCGGTGGAACTGTGCGCGAAGAAATGACGACTTCTCGGGGACTTTCCAAGGCTCGGACGGTTCGATTCTTGGGAACGCTCCTTTTTGCTTTTGGAATTTTCTGGATTATTTTATGTGTAAGCCTTTCCCGAGCGAATGGCTTTGCGGCGGAAACGGTCGGGATGGCGGCGGCTCGCTACGAGAGCGTCACCGGGAAGATCGCGCTGAACTCGTTCGAGGAAGACAAGCTCCTGATGCAAAAGATACTCTTCGCGAAAGAGACGCTCTTGCCTATGCTTTCGGCATCGGTGCCGATTTCGGCGGTCTTGGGCGGCGCTCTTGTCATCTTGGGAGTTGCGCTTTTCCTTTTTCCCGTGCGCGTGGCTTTGCTTCTTGTAAAAGTGCGTCTTTTAAAGGAATGTTCAGGGGATGAAAGGGAAGAAAGTCTTCCGAAAGTTTCCCGAAAAATCCTTGGCGGAATTTTGATTGCTTTGTGTGTAATCCTTCTTGCCGTCGCCGGAACGCACTTTGCGGATCCCGCCCGAAAGACGCCGGAAAAGGTTCTAGAACTCGAAAGGGAAGCTGCCCGCTTTTATCGTCTGGAAAGCGCCTACTTCGCAAAGACAAAAAAGCTCGGTTCCTGGAAGCAGATCGGCTACGAACCGGAAAGTTCCGATTACTTTGTATTCAAAACATCCGGGAGCGGAAAATGGGTCGCGGAAAATTCCGAAGCTTGGGAAGACTGTCCCGCCGGAAATTCGTGGCGCGTCGGATTGGAAGTCTCGGGAATCTTCACCAAGGAATTGAAGACTTCTGTCCGGCAGCCGAAGGATTCCGCTTGCAAGGCCCTCACGCCGAAATTTCGGAAATCCGTTCTGAATGCGGGGAATCTTTCGATTCAAAATTGATTGTGACCGCGTTTGGAAGCGTCGAGTTGGATCTTCAATCCCTTGCGGACGCTTTCCAGAAACCGAATGTACTCTTCGCTCTGGTAGTCTCGATATGTCCAGTCGAATGCGTGAAAGTGTCCGTCCTGGAAATAGAGCGTCGGTTCCACGTAGATGCCGTCCCGGATATAGACGCGTTGCCTCTGGTCCTTTGTCGTCGCGAGGAAAAACTGCCCAAGGGTCATGTAGCCC
>CAVKXR010000026.1:0-17389 GCA_963660275.1 Oscillospiraceae bacterium | reverse complement strand
GTTGTCCAGGTTGCCGAACGGAGAAATTGGGCGGCGAAGACCGAGAATGGGGAAAAAGTTGTTCGGGATTCCGCTTTTATTGCGGATAAGGATGGAATGTTTTCTGTGGATTCCGGCCTCTGTGCGCATGTGGGATTAATTGTCGCGCATGGCAAAGGTTTGGGGTATGCCCAGTGCGCACAAGCCGGATCCATTTTGAAAATCGAAGTTAAGAAACCTTCGAAATTTTTTGGAAAATCGAAAGCGAACCAAGTGGTCGCTGTCTATGGAACGGGATTTTTTACTCGGAGCGATCGATCGGGACATTGGCGTTTGCCGCTTCCTGGAAATTTAGAGCGGGATGATATCGTTTTGCTGGAAGAGGGAAACTGGCATCTGCTAGAAGAAAATTCCGGTCGGATTATCGTGGAAAATTTTTCGGATGCGAATTCTTCCTTTACTCTGTTGCATCGCTTTAACGGCGGAAGTCGGTGGTGGGCCGCATTCGAGTCGGATTCGTTAAACGATTCGACGCATCATTTGGCTGCGCACCGGGTCTTTGCCGATGAAATCCATGGAAATGCCTTGCATATAAGTCTTGAAGATGTCTCGGGCGGAAAGGCGATGGTCGGTTTTAACTGGGGCATGGATAGGAACTATCCCGATTTGGAGCGTGTGTATCGGGATTTGTCGCGTGTGGATTCACTGTTCTTTACGGCGAAAGGCGAGGGAATTATCCGTGTGCAATTTGTCTGCCGGGCCGAGAACCTGTTAAAGAATACGGTTTTTGAAACCAAGATATCTCTGGACTCTTCTTGGACGGACTATGCGCTTCCGATTGAAAGTTTCAAAGTGGCGAGCGGTTCTACTTTAGACGCTTCCTATTCGTGGGAAGAGGTGAGTAGGCATTGCAAGGCTACCGTTTTCTACGCTGACGGTCCGGCGGATTTATGGTTGGACGATATTGCGATTCACGGCGCCTTGTTAAAGGACATCGAATAATAGAAGACCGATAAGAATTATCTTTTGTGTATGCGACAGACAATTCTTTGGCTTTTTCTTTTATCGTGGACGCTTTTTGCTTCGAATGTCGAACAGGCGATTCTTGCGCTCCCGCCTTCTGCAGAGGAGATGGTTCGTCGCGGTCGGACGCTTCTCCTAAAATCCTTGCGGGATGGAGATTCCGCTCTTGCTTTGCAAACGGTTGCTTTTTTGGATGAAAAATATTCGGAAAATCTTTGTCCTTTTTCCCGGATGGAAAAGGGGCTGGTCTATCTGCAGATTCAAAAGTACGATTCCGCCTGGGAGGAACTTGTCCGCGAACGTCGCCTGTTTGCTCCGCAAGCGAAGCGGGCGAGTGCTGTTGCGGAACGGTGTGCTGTCGAGGCATCTAGCGGAAGTGGTGAGCTTCTGTATTTTCACGATGAACTTTTTGCCTATCTGAAGCGGAACTTTACATGGACTGGGCAAAAGATGGACAGCCTATTTGCGCAGGTTCAAAAATCATCGGTGGATGCGTTTTACAAGGATGCGATTCCTGCATTTTTCCCGGTAGTTTTTTCGTGGGAACAGCGCAACGGTTCTTATCCCCAGACATTTTTCAGGTCGGGCGAAAGTTTTGTCCAGAAGTATCCGAATGATGAAAATGGAATTTGGCTGCGGGAAAATTTTTTGACCGGGGAGCAAAAAAAGGAGACGAATCGCTCCGAGAATGTTTTCCAGGCGCACTTATACGGCAATGGCGTCGGCTTTGAATTCTTGACGGGGCTTGGATTTTTGACGTCGGATTTCAAAAAGGAATTTCGCCATAAATATCTGGATTATTATGTGGCGCTTCCCATCCAGCTTTTTCGCATGACTTTTACGCCTTTCGTTTCATTCGGGGTTCTGGAAACGCGAAAAAAGCGCCAATTTGCCGATGTCCTTTGGGAGAAAAACAGCGAACTTGCCTTTCTAGAAGGCGGAATGACGTTTGGCTTTGTCGTCTTGGACCACCGGTTTTTCAAAGTGGAACCGTTTTTAGGAATCGCTTCGGCGGAGCTTGCGCTGCCCGATAATTCCGCGGACTATTATTACTATGCGGATAAGCCGAACAACAATTACCATCTTCTCAAACGTCATGTGGAAGACAATCATTCCATCGCCTATCTCGCCGGCATTTCGGGCGAGTTTCGCTTGCTGTCGATCTGTTCGCGTCGGACCGAAGCGCCGATATCTTCGATATCCTTGCGCGTCAAGTATATGGCGCATTTCCTAGACCATGATTTGGGCTATCAAAAATTAAAGGGTGTTTCTCACCAGGTTTTGGCGGGCGTCGGATTTTTCATCTGGTGACGCATCGGTCATTCGTCGATGAATTGGTAAACGATCTCGTTCTTTTTTGCCATGCCGAATTTTGTGCGGGCAATCGATTCGATATAAAAGGAATCCTTAAGCAGGCGTTCCCCTTTGTGATGCCGGGCCAAAAGTTCTGCCTGGAGAGATTCCTTTTCCTGCTCGAGACGGATGATTTGGTTCTTTAATTTATGTTGACTCCACAGGCCGTTTTCGCCCAGAATGAAAGACCAGAGAAACGCTCCGGTCGCGACCGCCAATACCGCGCCTAAAACTTGAAAAATTCCGATTTTTCGAACGATCACTGTGACCCCGCAGTCAAAAAGTGAAATTCATTTCCGTCCTTCGAATGGACCAGACCTGCAATTTCCAGTTCCGTCAATATAGCTAAAAGCCGCGAAATCGGAATACCCGAGTTTTGTCGAAGCGTTTCTAGGGAATGCGTGAAACCCGAACATTTGAGGAAAAGATTTTGGGCGTCGCTTTCGAGCTGGATTCCCGTTTGAAACAAATCCTCCGGCGTCGGATCGGACAAGCGTTTCGCACCGCAAAGATCGGGAAAATCTTCGGGATTCCAGATGGGAACGGCTTCTTTTTTGGCGATGCAGCGGTTGGGGCCTTGCGAAGTTTTTGCGAGAATATTCCCCGGGACGCAGAGAACCGGTCGCTTGAGTTTCTTGGCAAACCGGACGGTCAGCATTCCGCCGCCAAGTTCCTTGCTTTCGACAAGCGTTGTGCTTTTGCAGAGGCCCGCAATGATTCGGTTTCTTTCGGGGAACATAAACTTTAAGGAGGGCGTCATTCCCGCATATTCGGAAATAATCGCTCCGCCGTTTTGCAGAATTTGCCGGGCGACGTTTCCGCGGGAGCCTCCGATGCTCGCTTCGATGCCCTGGGCGATAACGGCAACGGTCGGGATATTCGAACGGATCGCTTGCGTGTGACAGAAACTGTCAATTCCCTGGGCGAGACCGGACACGACGACGGCATCGGTTCCCCGCAGATGGGCGATGAGGCTTTGGCAAATATCTTCGGCGTAAGGACTTGGCCGCCTTGTCCCGACCATGGCAATCCAAGACCAGCCAAAAGCCGGCAGGGTTCCGCGGTAGTAGAGCCTCTCTGGCGGCTTGGGAAGTTCGAGAAGCCTTTTCGGGAAAAATTCCCGTTCGAGAACCTGGACCGGAAAATTTCTAGCTTTGCTTTCCATGAGATATTCCTTTGCTGATCTTGTGAATATTATGAAACGGCTCCGGGCGAAAGACGGCTGCCCGTGGGACAGGGAACAGACGACGCAGAGCCTCTTGCCCTATCTGATCGAAGAATCTTCGGAGTTTATCGATGCAGCGCAGGCGGGCGACAAGGCGCATATGTGCGAGGAACTCGGCGACGTTTTGTTTCAGGTCGTTTTTAACGCCCAGGTTGCCGATGAACGCGGAGACTTCAACATCGACGATGTGGTGCAGTCCGTGAGCGAAAAGATGGTTCGTAGGCATCCGCATGTATTTGGAAACGCCCAAGTAAATGGAACAGGCGAAGTCCTTGCCCGCTGGGAAGAAATCAAGGCGACCGAAAAGAACAATGCGGGGATGAAGGAAAAATCGGCGATGGACAAGGTTTCCCGGAGTATGCCGACGCTTGCGCGGGCGCAGGAAATGGGACGTAGGGCCTGGAAGGACGGCTTTGACTGGAAGTCCGACGAAGCGGTTCTTGGAAAGGTTCGCGAGGAGTATGGCGAATTCCTCGACGAATACGGAAAAGCGACCGCGGAAAACCCCAACAGGGAACGCATGGAAGAGGAACTTGGCGATTTGCTCTTTACGCTCTGCCACTTGGCGCGACATCTCGGGTTGAATGCGGAAACGGCCTTGATCCGCGCAAATTCCAAGTTCGACGCCCGCTACCGGATGCTTGAAAAATTGGCGAAAGCGGAAAATTCCCAAAAATCCCTCAAGGAACGATCTCCCGAGGAACTGCTCGCCCTGTGGAGCGAAGCGAAGAAGGCGGTCAGTCAAAAATGAGGTTGTTTACCGAAAGACCTACGAAAAATACGAGCAGGTAGCCGTACCAGAGAACGGTGAGCGGATAGTTCAGAATCCGCTTGGACTTGCTTTCGATAGTCTTGTTCTTTTCGGCGATACGGACAAGGTTCCGCTTGAAATAGAAAACGGTTCCGGCTGTGCCGACAAGGCTGATTAGGATGAGGATGAATCCAGAAAGCATGGCGCAAAAATACAAAATTTTGCTCTCGGATTCCTCGGCGGTGAAATTTAGCGAGGCAAAAGGCCTGAATTTTTTCTCTCCCGGTTGCCCGATGCTTTTAAATTTTCTCTATTTGACAAAGCCCATGGCTCGTTTATGTAAACGATCCTTTCTTTTATGAGGTGTATTTGGATAATCGGGAAAAACTGGATTCCCTGATCGCCGAAGCTTGCGAAGCTTCCGGTGTGGAGCTTGTCGAATTCGACATGTTCAAGGCTGGGAAGCGTGAAATCCTTCGCATCTATATCGACAAGGCGGAAGGCGTCGATGTCGAGGATTGCGCCGCGGTCAGCCGTCATCTTTCCGATGCGATGGATAATGACGAATCTCTGATTGACGGGGCTTATACGCTTGAAGTTTCTTCTCCGGGGATAGACCGTCCCCTGAAGTCCTCTCGGGATTTTGAGCGCAACCTGAACCGTCTCTTGCGGATTACGCGCGAATCGGGAAAGCCGCTTACCGGGACGCTGGTCGCTTTTGACGAGCAAAGTTTAACCCTGTCGGTAAAAGGCGTGACAGAACAGGTCTTGGTTCCTCGGTCCGAGATTCTCTCTGCCAAAGTAGAAGTTCAATTCTAAAACAAAGGCTCTTATGACAACGAAGAATAAGGAACCCAAAATCAATCTGATCGAAGCCCTGAAGGCCGTGGTCGATGTCAAGAACATCGATGATTCTATCGTAGAAGAGGCGCTCAAGGACGCGCTGATCACCGCAGCCCGCAAGTACTTAAATATCGATAAGCATTTCGATGTACACATCGACAAGGAGACGAACGAAATTTCAATCGCCTTGGTGGTCGATATCGTCGATGACTATCCGGACTACGATCCGTCGCTCGATGCCGCTACCGTTCAGGAAATGGATGAACATTATATGCTGGTCGAACAGGCGCGCGACGTGAACCCGGATGTCCAGGCCGGTGACCATCTCGAAATGGAACTTCCGATTTCCGCATTCGGCAGACAGGCTATCCAGACGGCAAAGCAGTTCCTGATTCAGCACATCCGCGATGCCGAGCGCAATAAAATCGTGGAAACCTATCGCGATCGAATCGGTTCGATTGTCAATGGCGAGGTTCTCCGCGTCGAAAGCCGCAACGCGATCGTCGCTATCGGACGTCAGACCGAAGCCGTTCTTCCGTCCTACGAGCAGCTCCCGAAGGAACGCTTCCAGCAGGGAAGTTCGGTCAAGGCTGTCATCCAGACCGTCGCCGAATCGTCAAAGAACGGTGCGCAGGTCGTCCTTTCCCGCAAGAGCGAAATGTTCCTCTACGAACTGTTCCGCCAGGAAGTTCCCGAGATTTTTGACGGTTCCGTGGAAATCAAGGGCGTCGTTCGCGATGCGGGTTATCGCGCAAAGATTTCCGTGTTCGCCCACGATGCCCGAATCGATCCGGTCGGAGCGTGTGTCGGCATGAAAGGGGCGCGCGTCCAGGCGATTGTCCGCGAACTTGGAAACGAGCGCATTGATATCGTCCATTGGGATCCGGATTTGATTACGTTTATCCGTCATGCGCTTTCCCCGGCGAATATCGTCAAGTATTTCGAGGTGCCGGGAACCTGCCGTGTCGTCGTGATTATCGCCGATGAAGATTTGGCTCAGGCGATCGGTCGAAACGGTCAGAACGTCAAGTTGGCTTCCCGTTTGGTGGAACACGACCTGGATGTCTTCGGTGAAAAGGAATGGTCCGAAAAGAGCGACGAGGATCGCCAGAAGATTATGACCGCGAATTCGAAAGATATCACCAAGGCGAATGGACTTCGGTCGGAGGACGCACCTCTCTTCAAGGAAGAGGCTTCCGGCAAAACCGAACCGCCTGTGGTGGACGCTCCCGTTTCCGAAAACGAAAATACGGGCGTGGAAGGTTAAGGAAGTCTAGAAGTTCGCTACATTGGAGCAAAAGCATCGATGAGTAATGAAGTTATGATCACCCCGGGCGAATGGGCCAAGAAGCATGGCGTCGATCCGAGCCGCGTTGTTGCACTTCTGCACGAAAATGGCGTGCAGGTCTTGACACCGTTTTCCCCAGTTCCACAAATGTCTTTTGCTTCGATTGAAGCGCAAGTGATGGACGAAAAGGCGAAAGCCGAAGCGCGGCGGGCAAAAACCGCCGGCCTGCGCAAAAACCAGAAGAAAATCGCCGACGAAAAGGCGGCTTCTTCCCGGTCTGAGACTCCGGCACCTGCGGCATCGACGGATTCCCATCGGGTTGTCAAGGGAAAGTTTGGAAGTGTCAAGCTTTCTCGCCCGGAAAACGCTTCTCGGCAAAATTCCAAGCCTCTTGCCCCGAAGTCCGTAGAAAGTTCGCAAGGCAAGGTTGCGGTAAAACCTTCGGTGCCCAATCCGGCACCTGAAACTCCCAAAACGGTCGCTCCCGTAAAACCTGCAGAAAGTAAACCGATTGATTCGACGGCAAAGTCCGCTGGTTCAACGCCTGCGACAAAATCCGTTTCGGTCGAAACCAGACCGGCGTCTTCGGTTCAGGCTTCGAAGCCTGCGGAAAAACCTTCTGCCGTTTCGGCAAAGCCCACCGTTCCGCAAACCGCTTCGACGGCAAGGCCTAATCCTGTTGCAAAGCCTCAAACGCCTCCGGCTAGGCCGCAGGTTCATGCGGTTCCTGTCGGGGAATTGCGCCAGGTGGAAATGAAGGCGCAGGTTTTCAAGCCGGATGCGGCGATTCTTGCCCGTATCGAAAAATCGAGACAGCAGGCCGCTGCACAGCACCGGAACCGCAATTCCGGTTCAAGCCAAGGTTATACCGGGCATTTTGGACCGGGTGCAGGTCGCGGCACTGGGGGACCTCATTATCGGAACGGAACTTCGGGTTCTGGAAACGGCGCACGTTCTTTTGGCGGTCAGTCGCGCGGTGGGCATTTTTCCGGCCAGGCGATGCAGGACGTCTTTGCGAGTGCGCAGAACAATGCGAACGGAAACAACCGTTTCGGCGGTGGCAAGGGCGGACCGAGCCATGGCGGAAACCAGGATCGCTTCAAGGGCAAGCGCGGCAAGAACGGGCGGGACAACAAGGACAACCGCTTTGAGCAGGGCGAACAGCAGGATGCGATTCGCCAGAATGTCTCGCGTGTGATGGCTTCCCTTTCCAAGAATCCGGTCAAGAAGGTTTATCACAAGGACAAGAGCGCTGCGACGGACGGTGAACAGCGCAAGATTTTGAAAACATCGGATTTCATTACGGTCGGTGAACTTGCCGGAATGATGGACCAGATGCCCGCACGTGTCATTGCGAAGTGCATGGAAATGGGCATGATGGTGACGATTAATGCTCGGCTGGACTTTGACACGATCCAGATTCTTGCCGATGAATTCGGTTACGAAGCGCAGCTGATGGAGGAATACGAAGAGGAATCCCTCGGCGGTGTGGAAGACGAAAAGGCGGATGATCTGGAACCGCGCCATCCTGTCGTTACGGTGATGGGACATGTGGACCACGGTAAGACTTCGCTCCTAGACTGGATCCGCAAGACGCATGTCGTCTCTGGAGAATCCGGAGGCATTACGCAGCATATCGGTGCTTACGAAGTGACGACATCCGTGGGAAAGGTCACGTTCCTCGATACGCCGGGCCATGAAGCGTTCAGCGCGATGCGCGCCCGCGGTTCCCAGGTGACGGACGTTATTGTCCTTGTCGTCGCCGCGGATTCGATGGTGATGCCCCAGACGGTGGAATCCATTGAACTCGCTCATCGGGAACAGGTTCCTATCGTTGTCGCGATTACCAAGATGGACCTTCCGACAGCAAATCCGGACAAGATTCGGACGCAGCTTGCAGAACGCGGTGTCGAAGTGGAACAGTGGGGCGGTAACGTGAGCTGTATCGAAGTCTCGGCGCGTACCGGTGCCGGAATGCCGCAGCTCCTCGAAACTCTTGCGCTCGAAGCGGAAGTCCTGGAACTCAAGGCTTCCAAGTCGGCGCGCGCCCGCGGCGCAGTTGTGGAATCGAAGCTCGATCCGGGCAAGGGTTCCATGGCGACGATTCTCATCCAGAACGGTACGCTTCATGTGGGCGATCCGTTTGTCTGCGGAATCTATGCCGGACGCGTGCGTGCGATGTTCGACGATCGCGGCAAGCAGATGAAGGAAGCGGGACCGTCGACTCCGTGCCAGGTTCTGGGCTTTGACGGAACTCCGCAGGCCGGTGACGAACTCGCCGTTGTCGAAGACGAAAAGTCCGCACGTGAAATCGCTTCCAAGCGCCGGATGGCTGCCCGTGAACGCGATTTGCGCGCCCGCAAGTCGATTTCTCTCGAATCGACCTACGAAGGAGTCAAGAACGGAACGGTTTCCGAACTCAACCTGATTATCAAGGCGGACGTGGGCGGATCTTCCGAAGCGATTGCTGCAAGTCTCGAAAAGCTTTCGAACAGCGAAGTCAAGGTCAACATCATCCGCAAGGGCGTCGGAGCGATTACCGATTCCGATATTCTGCTCGCATCGACTTCCCAGGCGGTGATCATCGCGTTCCACCTGATGCCGTCGCTTTCTATCCGCGAAATGGCGCAGAAGGAAGGCATCCAGATCAAGAATTACCGCGTCATTTACGAAATCATCGACGATATCAAGAATACGGTCGAAGGACTTCTCAAGCCGACGACTCGCGAAGAGCTTACCGGCGAAGCGGAAATCCGTCAGGTGTTCAAGATTCCGAAGGTCGGCATTATCGCGGGCTGTATGGTTACGGACGGCGAGGTCGATCGCAACAGCCGTGTCCACGTCTATCGCAATGGCGTGGAACTTGGCCAGACCGAAGTCCAGTCGCTGAAACGTCACAAGGACAATGTCAAGTCCGTTGCGCGCGGTTTCGAGTGCGGTATCGGCCTGAAGGGCTACGACAATCTGCAGGAAGGCGATACGCTGATGTTCTTCAAGGAAGTCACCGTCGCCCGTACGCTTGCCGATGTCGCTCGCGATGAAGCGTTGGCCAAGGCGAAGAAGGATGCGGAAGAAAAGGCAAATGCCGAAAAGAAGGATGCCTGATGCCTAGAAATTCCCACAGCCACAGCAATCGTCGCGTGCCGCGGACCGTGCGGCTAGACGAACAGTTCCGCGAAGAGATCAGCAAGCTCTTGATGAAAGGGCTTAAAGATCCGCGGGTCGGTTTCGTGACGATTAGCCGGGTGGAAATCACGAACGATTTGAGCTATGCGAAAGTCTATATTTCGGTGCTCGGGTCGGACCGGGAAAAGGCTTCGTCCCTCATCGGGCTTCGAAATTCTTCGGGATTTATCCGCACCTACCTGGGCAAGGCGCTCAAAATCCGCAAGATTCCCCAGTTGAATTTTGTCCTCGACGAAAGCCTTGACCATGCGATGCATATCGAAGAAATTCTCGCGGAACTAAAGGATTCGGGTGAACTCTAATCCTTCTTTTTCGGGATTGATTTTGCTGGACAAGCCTTTTGGCGTTACTTCGTGTAACGCCCTTTTTCCCTTACGGAAAATTTTCAAGACACGGCGGGTCGGCCATGCGGGTTCACTAGATATGCGGGCTTCGGGGCTGATCGTCGCGGCGGTCGGTCGGGCGACAAGGCTCTTGCCTTTTGTGGAAGCTGGCGAAAAATCCTACACTTTCTGCGCGCACTTTGGATATTCGACCGATACGGACGAATGGGACGGCGAGCTTCTCCGGGAAGATGCTTCTTCCGCTGCGATTTCCGAAGAGGAAATAATCAGGATTCTGCCAAATTTTATCGGTGAAATCGAGCAGGTCCCGCCGGGATTTAGCGCGGTCAAGCTCAACGGTCGCCGGGCTTCGGACCTTGTTCGCAAGGGACATTCGGTCGAGTTGAAGGCCCGGAAAATTTTCATTCGAAACTTGCGGTTGGAAGGTCCTTGCGAAGCTCCCCAGAATGCCTCGGGAAAGATTCGGTCCTCTTACCGATTTTCCTGTGACTGTTCCAAGGGGACCTATATCCGTTCGCTGGTGCGGGACATGGCGCTATCGCTTGGAACTTTCGGTGCGGTTTCCGAAATCCGTCGTACGCGAATCGGGTATTTGAAACTGGAAGATGCCGTGAAACCGGAAGAACTTTCCGAAACATCTCTTCTCAAACCCCAGGATTGCATGGATTTTCCGGTGGTCGAACTGACAGACAGACAGGTTCGGGCGTTTCAGAACGGCCGCGCGATTACGTGGAATTCTCCTGAGCTGGCGAATTCGGACTTGATTTTTGCTGTCGATAAATGCGGGGAACTCAAAGCGGCCTGCGTTCTCTCCGAGGGAATGCTCGCTCCGAAATTTTATCTGGGAATGGAAAATGCCTGAACCGAGAGCCGTTACGGTGGGAAATTTTGACGGATGCCATCTGGGACATCAGGAAATTTTCCAGATACTTCGGACAGAAGCCAAGGCGAAAGGATTGCTTCCTACGGTCGTTTCCTTTGAACCGCACACGCGTCATGTCCTAGGCGTTCCGGGGCATCCGGCGCTCTTGACGACAACCGAAGAGAAAGAACAGTTCATCCGTTCCCTGGGACTTGATTTTGTCGCCCTGCCGTTTTCCCGTGAAGTCGCCGAAGAACCTTTCCAGTGTTTTATCCAAAATGAAATTTTAAACAAGTTAAATGCGAAGTTCTTGGTGCTTGGGCATGATCATCGGTTCGGTGCCGCTGGCAAGGGAAGCTTTGAAGCGATTCTTTCCGCTTTTCCGGAGCTTTCCGCCATCCAGGCTTCCGCCAAGTACAAGGACGGCGAAATTTTAAGCTCGTCGAGAATTCGAAACGCCTTGGAAAATGGAGCCGTGGAGCGGGCGAATACTTTTCTCGGAAGGCCCTATCGGATTTGTGGAAAAGTCGTTGTGGGAAAACAGCTGGGCAGGACGATTGGATTTCCGACGGCAAATGTCCAGACAGGGGCGTACAAATTAATCCCCAAATACGGTTCCTATGCCGCAATCGTTCGCTTGGAAAACGGTGAAGCCCACAAGGCCGTCGTGGGAATCGGGCTTCAGCCGTCGATAGGAAACTTGCCGCTCGCTGTCGAAGCGCATCTTCTCGATTTTTCGGGAAATCTCTACGGGCAAAGAATCGGTGTGGATCTGCTTGCGTTTATCCGACCGGAACAGAAGTTCGCGTCGATTGAAGATTTGAAGCGTCAAATCGGGATGGATGCGGACTTTGTACGAAATTATTGAGGAACCTTTAGACAGCGGATTGCATTGAGAACGGCGAGGATCATCACGCCGACATCCGCAAAGATCGCCATCCACATATTGGCAAAGCCGAACGCTCCGAGAATCAGGCATATCGCCTTGACCGCGATGCAGAAAGAAATGTTCTCCTTGACAATGCCCATGCACTTTCTGGAAATTTTTATCGCCGTCGAGATTTTTAGCGGATCGTCGTCCATCAGAACAATGTCCGCCGCTTCGATGGCAGCATCGGAGCCGAGCGCTCCCATGGCGATTCCCAAGTCCGCTCGAGAAAGCACCGGTGCGTCGTTGATTCCGTCTCCGACGAAAGCTGTCGTTTCGCCGCTTGTTTTTTTCTGTTGCAGAAACTCTTCGACTTTTTTCACCTTGTCAGCGGGAAGAAGCCCTGCAAAAAAACGGTCGATTCTTAATTTGTGCGCAATGTCCTCGGCGACTTTGGGTGAATCCCCGGTAAGCATCACCGTCTCTCTGATGCCGCATTTTTTCAGTTCCTCGATGGCTTTTTGCGCATGGGGCTTTAGCGTATCGGAAATGACGATATGCCCGGCGTATGTTCCGTCGATGGAAACATGGATGATCGTTCCGATGTGGTGACAGCCGTGCCATTTGACGCCCAGATCGTCCATCAGTTTGCTGTTTCCTGCATAGACCTTTTTCCCGTTGACCGTGGCGGAGATGCCGCGACCCGAAATTTCAGCGACATCGCTCACAGCGCATTGGTCGTTTTCCTTGCCGTAGGCTTTCTTGAGGGAAGAGGCGATGGGATGCTTGGAATAGCGCTCGACATGGGCTGCGATATGCAGAAGTTCTTCTCGGGAGAGAATGTCCGGGTGAATGGTTGAAACTTCAAAATTTCCGCGGGTCAGCGTTCCCGTCTTGTCAAAGAAAATCGCTTTTGTCTTGGAAAGGCTTTCTAGAAAGTTGGAACCCTTGATGAGAATTCCCGAACGGGACGCTCCGCCGATTCCGGCGAAAAACGAAAGCGGAATGCTCACGACAAGCGCGCACGGACAGCTGATAACTAAAAAAGTCAAGGCTCGGTAAATCCAGGTTGTCCATTCGGGAGATTTTCCCAGAAGAAGCGAGATAACAGGCGCTAGCAAGGCGAGCGCGATGGCGGCAAGCGTGACGATTGGCGTGTAAACCCGGGCAAACTTGGTGATGAAGTTTTCCGATTTCGACTTTTGGGAACTTGCATCTTCGATAAGGTCGAGAATTTTTGAAGCGGTCGATTCGCCAAATTCCTTCGTTGTACGGATTTTGAGAAGCCCCGAAAGGTTGATACTTCCCGAAAGGACTTCGTCGGAAGCCGAAACGTCGCGGGGGAGTGATTCTCCGGTGAGAGCGACCGTGTTAATCGCCGAGGAGCCTTCGACGACAACACCGTCGATGGGAATTTTTTCTCCGGGTTTGACGACGATGATTGAGCCTACAGAAACATCATCCGGCGAAATTTTTTCGAGCGAACCGTCTTCTTTTTCGATGTTTGCGTAATCCGGGCGAATGTCCATCAGTTGTGAAATGTTCTTGCGGCTTTTGCCTACCGCATAGCTTTGAAACCATTCCCCGATCTGGTAAAAGAGCATCACGGCGACCGCTTCAGCGTAATCTCCCGTTTTAAAGAAGCCGAGCAAAATGGCTCCGACGGTTGCGACGGACATCAGAAGATATTCGTCAAAAGGCTGCCGATGCCAAATGCCTTCGAGCGCCTTTTTGAGAACATCGTAGCCGACAATCAGGTAGGGAATTAGGTAGAATAAAAAACGGAGATAGCCGTCGGCAGGGATGAAGTGCAGTGCGATGAGAAGAATTGCTGCGACAATTATCCGGCAGAGATTTTTCTTTTGTTTCTTATCCATCGTAAAACTCCTGAACTATCGGTAAAAGTTTTAGAAGAATACTTCGCAGTCGGATTCGACTTTTTTGCAGTTGCCGCGGACGGCTTCCATTACGATTTTTTCGTCTGCACCTTCATCGAATTCCACTTTCATCTTGAGCAACATGAAATTGACGGTGGCCGCCTTGACGCCTTCGGTTTTCCTAGCGGCGTCTTCCATCTTTTGGGCGCAAACCGGGCAATCAACGGAAATTTTATAACTCTTTTTCATCATGACCTCTTTCGGTTGGATTCTTCTTAAACAATTAAGTAATTGTTTAATCGTTTAATCTAAATATAGAACGGCTTACGTTTGTTGGCAAGATGGGAATTTTGAAATTTTCTATTTTCGGAAGAAATTTTCACCGGAAGGATTTTGAAATTGCCGCACAATCATCCTGTCACCGAAAAAGAACTGATTCTTGCCAAGCGAATGCCGACGGAACGTGCCGCGACTCAGGTTGCGAATGCGATGAAGCAACTAGGCGATGTTTCCCGTCTGCGAATTTTTTGGCTGCTCTGCCATGCGGAGGAATGCGTGACGAATATCGCCGAGCTGGTGGGAATGTCTAGCCCCGCGGTGTCGCACCATTTACGGCTCTTGAAAACGGCAGGCCTTATCGAATCGAACCGGCTCGGGAAGGAAATGTTTTACCGGGCGGCTATAACACCGCTTGTCAAACAGCTTCATGTCACGATTGAATCGGTCGCGGAAATCACATGCCCGGAAGGTGAACGATGATGGAACAGGCGCGCAGCTTTTTGCCGATTTCCAAGGAAGACTTGGAAGAGCGCGGTTGGGATTTTGTCGATGTCATTGTTGTTTCCGCAGATGCCTATGTGGATCATCCCTCGTTTGGGCACGCGGTTATGTCTCGCCTGATTGAACATGAAGGCTACCGTGTCGCGGTTCTTCCCCAGCCGAACTGGCGAGATGACTTGCGGGATTTTAAGAAGCTCGGAAAGCCGCGGCTGTTCTTTGCCATATCGAGCGGCATGGACAGCATGGTAAATCATTACACGGCGGCAAAGCGGCTCCGGAGCGATGATGCGTTTACTCCCGGCGGCAGAGCGGGTTTTCGGCCCGACCGTGCGACAAGCGTCTATGCGAAAATTTTAAAGCAGCTCTATCCGGATGTTCCGATTGTCATCGGCGGGCTGGAATCGAGTTTGCGTCGCATCAGCCATTACGATTACTGGGACGACAGAATTTTTCCGCCGATTCTTGCGACGACAGGTGCGGACCTGCTCATCTATGGGATGGGCGAAAAGCCGATGAAGGAACTTTTGCACCTGCTGAAGAAAGGCGTCCCGTTTTCGAACATGAACTCCATCCCGCAAACGGCCTTCCTCGTTCCCAAGGGTCGCGTACCTAAAAATCGGGAATATGAGGATTTGATTCTTCCTAGCTATGAGGATTGCGTACAAAGTAAGCGAAAGCAGTTCGAAGCGTTTCGGAAGACGGAAGTGGAGTCCAACCGGATTCATGCGCGCAGAATCTTGCAGGACGTAGATGAAACGACCGTCGTCATCAACCCGCCATATCCGCCGCTAAAAGAAGGCGAACTCGACGAAAGCTTTGAATATCCCTATATGCGGGCGCCGCATCCGCGCTACAAGAAACGCGGCCCGGTTCCCGCGTTTGAAATGATTAAGTTTTCCATCAACACGCATCGGGGCTGTTTCGGCGGATGCAGTTTTTGCGCGATCAATGCGCATCAGGGAAAGTTCGTGGCGAGCCGCAGCCGGGAAAGCATTCTCCGAGAAGTGGATATTGTGACGCAGATGCCCGGATTTGCGGGGACGATTACGGATTTGGGCGGTCCCAGCGCGAACATGTACAAAATGCGGGGAAAGGATGTTTCCCGTTGCGAAAAATGCGCAAGACCGAGCTGCGTATTTCCGCGGATTTGCGACAACATGAACACGCGGCACCACGAGCTGACGGAGCTTTACCGTGAAGTTTCCAAAAATCCGAAAGTCAAGCATCTCTTTATCGGGAGCGGTGTCCGCTACGATTTGCTCTTGCAGGAAACGACAGACAAGTCTCTTTTGGAAGACCATCAGGAATATACGCGCGAGCTGATTTGGCATCATGTGAGCGGTCGCTTGAAAGTCGCCCCGGAACACACTTCCGACAGCGTGTTGAGCCTTATCCGAAAGCCGTCGTTTAGTTTGTTCTACAAGTTCAAGGAAATTTTCGACAGGGAAAGCTCCGCCGCAGGAAAGAACCAGCAAATCGTCCCTTACTTTATATCGAGCCATCCGGGCTGCACCGAAAAGGATATGGCGGAGCTTGCGCTCGAAACGAAACAGCTCGGTTTCCGGTTGGAACAGGTCCAGGATTTTACACCGACGCCGATGACGGTTGCGACGGAAATGTATTACGCGGAAATGTATCCCGACGGAAAGCCGCTCTATGTAGCGAAAACCCCTGCCCAGAAAAACAACCAGAAACGCTTCTTTTTCTGGTACATACCCGAGAATCGCATCTGGATCCAGCAGACGCTCGAACGCCTGAAACTTGGAAAAATTTCGAGACTGCTGCTTTCCCGAACGTCTTACAAGGAAGGCCGCATTTACGAGCCGAGCAAAGAACGCGCCTTGGAGCGGAGCCGTTTTAAAAAAGAGCGGAACGAAAGGCGTCGCGGGCGTTCGCGTTAGAATATTCAACGCCTTGAAAATTGAAAGATAATCCGCAAAACGGATTTCGCAAAGTATTTAGAAACATAAATCGTTCTAGATGATTGACAGAATCTTGCCTGTTTCTTATTATTAAACGGATGCTTTGTAAAAATCTTGAAAGGAAAATGTAGATATGGCGAAAAAATCAAACCTTTTGCTTGCAATTGTTGGCGGCCCGCTATTTCTTGCCGCTTGTGGCGATGACGTAACCAAGGTGACGCAAGAAACCTCTGGGCTGGAAATCGTCGCGTCCGCAGATTCGCTCGGCAAATGCACGGTGGAACGCTCAGGCGAAATGAAGTTTGCGCAAAAGGAAAACGCGGTCTATGTCTGCAGCGATTCCAGCTGGAAGAAGATTTCCGCTGTCGAAAATGTTTCGTGCTTAGCGGAACCGCTCAAAGACAGTTCGGGCTACAAAGTCGTCTGCGGAGGGGATTCGGTTGGATTGGTTCTCAACGGCAAAGACGGCTCGGACGGTGAAAAGGGAGAAACTGGCGAATCCTGTTCGTTTACGGACAACGGAGATGGGACCATTTTGCAGGTTTGCGGAAAGGATACTGTTACTTTGTACAAGGCGTTTTGCGGGGGAAAGGTTTACGACCCGTCGAAAGATTTTTGTGCCGGTGATTCTCTCGTCGCTCTCTGTGGCGGTAAAGTCTATGATTTGACGCAAAGTTTCTGCTCCAAGGATTCCGTCTATGCGTTTTGCAACGGAAAATCTTTTGATCCGTCGAAAGATTTTTGCGCAGGCGATTCCCTCGTTGCTCTCTGCGGTGGTAAAGTCTATGATTTGACGCAAAGTTTCTGCTCCAAGGATTCCATCTATGCGTTCTGCGGCGGAAAAACTTTTGAACCGTTGAAAGATTTTTGCGCAGGTGATTCTCTCGTCGCTCTCTGCGGCGGAAAAGTTTATGATTTGACGCAAAGCTTTTGCGATGAAGAATCTATCCATGCGTTTGAATTCTGTGGAAACAAATCCTTTAAACCCACGGAAAGTTTTTGTTTTGGAGATTCGATTATTGCTCTTTGTGACGGAAAAAATTACGATTTAGCGCAGAGCTTTTGCTACGAGGATTCCATCTATGCGT